>CAYZLE010000008.1:0-17753 GCA_964479305.1 uncultured Gammaproteobacteria bacterium
GGATTATTTTTCTCAATGTGAGCTTTAATATCATCAGCAGCGCTTGCGTCTGAAATACCAAAAACTTTCTTACCAATGTTTGCAGCAAAATCGAATAAACCCATTTTTCTCTCCTAAATTTAAAAATATTTCTAAACTCAATATAGCATACATTTTCGCCATTTCAGTGAAAATTAAATAGCTTGTATGAAATGTAATCATTCTTAATATTTATATGATGAAGTCTTGAAGGAAAAGATATAGAATTTAGTGAAATAAATAGAGGTTGGGCATAAAAATGCGCTGGAAGAATAGCCGTAGAAGTACAAATGTTGAAGATAGAAGAGGCAGTCGACGTAGTCGTGGTGCCAAAGCAGCTGGTGGAGGCGGTATTGGCATTCTGCTTTTAGCCTTAGTTGCGATGTTTTTTGGTGTTGATCCACGCATGATTTTAAAATTAGCTGGCGGTTTCCAAGGTCAGCCACAGCAAACAACTAGTAGCGAGCCTTACCAAGGTACTCCGCAAGAACAGCGGTTAGGTGATTTTGTATCGGTAGTTTTAGCTGATACTGAAGATACTTGGCGCCCAATTTTCAGACAATTTGGCAGACAATACCAAGAGCCTAAACTCGTACTATTTACACATGCTGTACGCTCTGCTTGTGGCATGGCAAATGCAGCGATGGGGCCATTTTATTGCCCAGCAGATCAAAAAGTTTATATCGATTTATCGTTTTACGCTCAGTTAAAGCGTGAATATAAAGCCCCAGGTGATTTTGCTCAGGCTTATGTTATTGCTCACGAAGTAGGGCATCATGTGCAAACTTTATTGGGTGTTTCTCAACAGGTTAACCAGCAAAGACAGCGCGTTAGCAAGGCACAAGGTAATGAGTTATCAGTTCGTTTAGAACTACAGGCTGATTGCTTCTCTGGTGTATGGGCTAGACATGCCGATAGAGCCAGAAAAGTACTAGAAACAGGTGATATTGAAGAAGCTCTGCGTGCTGCTTCTGCGATTGGTGATGATAATCTACAAAGACATGCTCAAGGGTATGTAGTACCTGAGTCATTCACTCATGGTACATCAGCTCAACGTGTTAGATGGTTTAAACGTGGCCTACAGAATGGCGACGTAAATTCTTGCGATACTTTTAATACAAACAGTCTTTAGTTAAAGGCTGTTTGAAACTTAGCTTTTATAGCAAGGCTTCTAAAGCTTTAATTTTCTCTTCAACTTGGCTTTGTTCATTGCCGGTTATCGTAGCATGGCCGACTTTTCTATCTTTGCGTGCTGCTTTTTCATAATCATGAATAGCGTATGTATCTAAATTGCTCAATGTATTTGTTTGAGGCATAGCTGAAATAAAATTAACCATGGCCGCATGTTCCGCAAGCAAGTCTGTTTTGCCGAGATCTAAGCCAGATATTGCGCGAATATGGTTTTCAAATTGGCTGCAAGCTGCGCCTTCAATTGTCCAATGGCCAGAGTTATGTACTCTAGGTGCAAGTTCGTTGGCTATGAGCTTGTCGCCCTGTACAAAGAACTCTATCGTCAGCACACCCACATAGCTCAAGTGCTCAAGTAAAGGCTTTAGAAGCCCTTGTGCTTGCTTCAGCAGTGCTTCACTAAGGTAGGGCGCTCTACTAATGTGTAAGATACCATTTTTATGATGGTTCTCAGTAAGAGGGTAAAATACTGTATCAACTTCTTTTTGTGATGAGCGTGCAATTACAAGAGAGACTTCTGTAGTAAAGTCTATAAAACCTTCTAGAATTGCTGGCTGCTGATTAATGGCTTGCCAAGCTTGTTCGGCTTGCTTCTTGTCTTTAATCACAAACTGGCCTTTACCGTCATAACCAAAACGTCTTGTTTTTAGTACGCATGGTGTGCCAATAGACTCTATGGCTTTTTCCAAACCAGCCAAGCTATCAATTGCTGCATAAGGTGCAGTTTCAATACCATATTCATTAAACAAGGTTTTTTCAGCAATACGGTCTTGAGAAATACGTAATGCTTTCGTTGGAGGGTAAACTGTGCAGTTTTCTTCTAGGTGAGCTAGCGCGTCAGCAGGAACATTTTCGAAATCGAAAGTGATAATGTCGACCTTTGAAGCCAAAGTAGTAAGTGCTTCTATATCATCGTATTCAGCAATAATCTGCTCGCAAACTTTGCCAGCAGTGCAGTCGGCACTTGGATCAAGGATAATAAATGATATATCGAGAGCTTCGCCTGCCAATACCATCATTCTGGCTAGCTGACCGCCACCTACAATGCCTATTTTCATGCTGATTATTTTTTTGGAATAGAAGGGTCAGCGTCTGCTAACACGGTATTAGTCTGGTTTTCTCTAAATGCTTTTAGTGAATTGGCAATTTCTGGATATTTGTTGCCTAAAATACTTGCGGATAAAATAGCAGCGTTTTTAGCACCAGCTTTGCCTATTGCAAGTGTGCCCACTGGAATACCGCCTGGCATTTGTGCAATCGATAATAATGAGTCCATACCGCTAAGTGCTTTTGACTCAACAGGTACTCCAAGAACAGGTAAATGTGTTTTGGCTGCAACCATACCAGGTAGGTGAGCTGCGCCACCTGCGCCAGCAATAATAACTTCAATGCCGCGTTCTTCAGCAGTTTCAGCGTAGTCAAACAGCAAGTCTGGTGTACGGTGTGCAGAAACGACTTTGGTTTCAAATGGCACGCCAAAGCTTTCCAGTATGTCTACCGCATGCTTCATTGTGTCCCAGTCTGAGCGCGAGCCCATGATAATGCCAACTAATATTTTCATAAGCGCTGTATTTTACCGAATTTGTGCTTAAAAGCCTATAGCAAATAGTTATAAGCTTTTAGCTAGAGAATAGTGCGTAGCGAAGTTTGTTGACGAATACGGTAGTTGCCATTTTTATCAGGCTGGCCAATAAACATCATTAAGTCAGAAATTGACTCAGGTGTACGCTCATTAGGGCTGAGTCTTAAGTCAGTTTTCAGTAATTTTTGAGCGTTTAATAATAAGGTTCCATTAGTTTCAATTAAGCCATTTTGGTCACTTAATACGCCATTTATAAGTCTTTGTTGGTCTGTTCCTTCAGTTTCAAGCTCAATAGAGAAAGCACCAAGCTCATACTCCTCTGGATAGTCAATAGCTGCATTTTGCCATGACAGATTGCCAGTGATTGATGGTAAGGCTTGACTCTGATCTAGAACGATAGAGTCAGATAATAGTTTTAAAACGCCCGTTGCGCTAATAGGTGCGCCAGCCATTTCTAATACCCACTTCGCATCAATGTCAGCATCAGTATTTTTTAGGGTGACAAGTTTATTCTTATTTACCATAACTGTGCTTGTCATTTGAATGTCGCCATTTGAGCTTGGAGTAGGGCTGATAGTAATATCAGCACAGGCTTTAAGCGTAAAGATGCATGATAGTTTTAGAGACCAGCTTAGTTGGCCGATATCAATGTAGCCTGTTTTGACTTTTACACTTAATTTTTGTGCAGAACCATTCCAAATAGAGCCAGAATAATCATCAAGTTTAACTTCTTGTATAGGTTCAATATGTTTTTTAATCAAGCTAGCTGGCAATTTAAGGATAATGCTTATTATAAAAATAGTAATAAATAAAGCAGCTGTTTTAATAATGTTTGTTTTTGTCATTATGTATCTTTAGCCTTTACTAAAAGTAATGTTGCCACTAACTCTTCCAGTAGTAGGGCTCTTCTTTAAGCTGGTTTTAAGCACCAATACATTTTTATTTTTTTCTAAAGCGGCCATAACCGTGAGTAAGTTATCGAATGCAATATTTTCAACACGTGTTTTTGCTTTGCTCTTGCCTTCGGGCTGAATAGCTTTAACGCTTTCAGAAATACCTGCAGAACGAAACTCAGAGTCTAAAATGGCTAATAATGATTGATTGCTAGAGTTAGCAGTATTGGCGCCACCATTAGCCAATATTTTTTGGCTTGCCTGTTGCATCCATTGAACATCTTCTTGGTTGTAAGTTATTTGTTGTTTAAGCTCGTTACGTTTAGTGTTAACAGGCTCGTACACAAGAAAATAGAATAATAAAATTATGGATAAAGCACTACCAATAACAAAAATGATTTGATCACGGTTGTCGAGATCGTTAAACCATTCACGCCCTTTGTCTATATAGTTGTTCAAGTTTTACTCCCTATTTTTAAAACCGCTTCTAGGCCTGAGTCTTTAGCTTTACTAGAGATGATGCTGGCAGTAACATTATTATTATTTTCGATAGCAATTTTAACTTTGTCTAGTACTTGAATATCAGCAACACTTAAGTTTAATGAAATACTATTTTTATTGTAATCAATATTGTTAATGCTAATCGCCTGATTGTCAGCGGCAGTAATGTAGTAACTTAGCAAAGGAATAAATTGTCCTTTCTCTGACCCGCCGTCACTTTTACCTAAGGCCGTGCTCATACGTTTTTTTAGCTGATGAAACTTTCTAGTTTTAGGGAAGGTTTTTTTGAAAATTTCAATTTTTTGATCTTCTAGCGCTAAGTTTTGCGCTTCTAGGTTTTTAAGATCGATTGATTTGCTGGCGTAAGATAAAGCAACAGCAATACAAGCAAATAAAGCGGCCCATTTCCAGGGCTTTATATGCTTGCCAATTTCAGCAGAGGGTTGGAATTCACCTTGAAGTATATTTAATGGTTTATGATCTTTTAAGTTTTTAGCAAATATAGATAGAAGTGAAGTATCAATACTTTTAACAGATACATTTTCCTTGTTGATACTTAGTGTTTCTATAGATGATGCATCTGCAGTATGAATGTTGATGTTCTCATCATCTTCAATCTTATCTAAACACTTATCTAATAAATCGATTGGTAAAGTGTAGATTTCACCTTTGCTTAATTTAGCCGTTAGCTCATCTTCTTCTATATAAATATTATTTTCTTCAGAGTTTTGCGGTAAAAGTAAGCTTTCAGCGTAAATGTGTTTTGGTTTTATATCGTAACTTGATAAGTCCGCTAGCAATTGTTGCAAAACAGTTTTATTGATTGTCGCAACGTTAAGTAAAGTGTTATCTGTATTTTTTTCTAAGTTGCCATATGCAAAGTGGTAGTTATCTAAGCTTTCTACTAAATTGTCTTCAAGTGCAAAAGGTGTGGCTTTTTTTGCATTAGCCATACTTAAGTTAGGTGGTAGTACGGCATTGTGTAAAGAGTAGTGGGCACTTGATAGAGCCATGTTCAATTGTTTTCGATGGGCACCAGAGTTCACTTGTGAAGCTAAGTCCGTTAGCGAACCTTCTTTACTTGTCATTGCAGGTCTGCCATCAGCAGATATAGATATCCATTGAACCGTATTGGCTGGAGTATCTATGTTGTCTGATGCATCTGGCTGATTAGCATCTAACCAGCGAAAAAGTATTGATTCCACTTTAAATAGTCTCTTTTAGTTTATATATGATTATATCTAATAATCGCCAATAATGCGCTGAATGACTTTACTCGTTTTTTTACTGTTATCCCGTTCAATAATACTACTTATTTTCACTTCGCTTTTGTCAATTGTTGCTGTGGCTTCAAGTAAGAAGTAAGTTGATTGTACAGTATAGTCATCACTTTCTAGGTCAAGGTCAATTTGTTTGTTGGCCTCAGTTAAAAAATCAGCAACGCTTGCATAGGGCTCAGTGGCAATTTGATTCTCAATTTCGTCTGCTGTCTTTTTGTTAAGCCCAAGAGACTCTAATACAATACGCGAAGCCGTATTTACGTTAATTTTGGTAGCCTTTTCTACAGTATGTAGCTTTGAACGTAGCTCTTTAAAGTCGCTATCGGTAAATACTTCAGTATCAAAACCTCTAATTTGACGCAGATCGGCAACATTAACTAAGGGCTTGTTGCCTATTTGGTAAGGGGTATCAAGTCCTAAATAGTAGTATTCTTCAGCGCCAAAAAAACCACTAACTTCACTATCATTATCTAACCAGTCATTTAAGGATTCAGTGGCAGCCTCTTGTTGCTGCTTTGTTAAGTTAATATCTAGTAGCGCAATCAAATTGTTCAAGGTGCTTGTGAATGTAGGCGCTGGCTTTAAGGCTTTGTTTGCAGGGAAGCTAAGTATATTGTTTATATTTAAACGCTGTTCTATATCGCTGAGTTGAGCTTCAATTGTATAATTTATTCCAGCAAGTGTGTCCGAGAGAACAATAGGCGTATTCCAGTCTTCAGTCGAGTCGTCAGTATTATTGTCTCTTGAGTCAGTGTTAAGCACAGAGATTGCAATATTCTCGGCCATCATGGTTATATGAAAAGCCTGGTCGCGTTTAATGATATGACCAGCACGAATAGTTTGTCTGGCATTGCTTACAGTTAAAGCCGTTGCCGTTATTGTCGCAAGGGTAACAATCATGATGGCGAGAATTAAAGCTACGCCACTTTGTTTTTTTTGTAATCTCATTGAGCAACAACATACACGCGGCGTATGTCTCCCCATCTTTGGGTTTTTAATTCAATTTCAATGCCTGAAGGTAGGTCGGTGCTAGCTGTACTATCTTGTGGCCATGTGTTTGATGTTGAGCCCTTATCATCAAGAAAAAGAAATTTAACTTCGTCGATATTGCTTAGTAGTTTAATCTCACGAGCTTTAGCCGAAGAGTCTCTGTTTAGAACAGACCAGTATTCACGTATAAGCGTATTATCTTCTATGCGATAAGCAACGCGTTGAATCTCACCGCGAGTTTGAGATAAAGGGTTAGGCCATCCTGCACGACTAAATTCAATCAGCGTGTCAGTATCGCCGCCAGCACTAAGCGCAGGAATTGTGAGGCTGCTGCCAAAAGGGTTAGGAATAGGGGCATTGATAACTTGTTTAAAATCTTTATCGATGATTTGTATGGCTAAGCCGAGCTCTTCGAATCGTTCGTTATTAAGTTCAAAGCCTTCACGGTTAATAAGGGTGTTATTCAAGGTGCTGTAACTTATAGCCGCAACAAAAGCAAAAATCGCTATTGCAATAAGCATCTCTATAAGTGTAAAACCCAAATTATTTTTTCTATTAAGGATCATTGGCTTAAATCCTTAGGGTCAATAATATTGCTAATTAAGAAAGCGATTGGTTTTTTGTCGTCGCTAGAGTCGCCCAAATAAACTTCGATAGTCACGTTACGAATATTGTCACCTGCAGTTTTATCAATCTTTTGAACCCAAGTCCATTCACGTCCAGCAAATTCAATTGTTTTTGAGTCGGTACTGCCAGTATTGGGGAAAAAACTATTTCTTTGAATTTTAATTTCAGCTAAACGGTTATCGGCAATCCAGTGAGCAAATAGTTTTTCTTGAACATAGCCAGCATTTTTTAAAGTATTCGACGAGGCAAGTGTTGCAGCAACTAAAGCGATGCTAATAATCACTAAGCTAATAAGTACTTCAATAAAAGTGAAGCCTTTTTGCTTATTCATAATATTCAATCGCCCCAATACTGACTTTGCCGATTTCATTTGTCTCTATAGTTTGTTGAAATTTATTTGCAAAAATTAAGTCTACAGAAAAGGGGATGTTTTCACCGCTGTTATAAAACCATACATGAGGTTTTAATGTGTCTGCTTCAATGCTTTCTGCTGAGGGGTAG
This sequence comes from uncultured Gammaproteobacteria bacterium, assembly GCA_964479305.1. Taxonomy (GTDB): domain Bacteria; phylum Pseudomonadota; class Gammaproteobacteria; order HTCC5015; family HTCC5015; genus JAHDBX01. Next base: position 7,581 of record CAYZLE010000008.1, read on the forward strand.
TCGTTTAATATGTCTATGCCTGAGTCGCCTACGCTAAGCGTGAGTTGCATTTTTTCAGGGAGGGTGCGTTTTCTGTAACTGTTATTATCTGCGCCCATGCTTGAATACAAGGTAATTGTTTGACTTGAGTCGTTAGGGTCTTCGATTTCAGAGCGCTCTATAAAATCATAGCCCCTAGTAAAAAAGTAAAGGCCAATATTTTTATTTTCGAATAAAGATTTTTGTTGTGCTTGCTTAAGTAGCGCTTTAATTCGTAAGCTTTCTTGTTTAACGCTATCGTCACTTGTGTCAGTCAATGTAAGAGTGATTAAACTAAAAAAAATGCCAATGATTATAATCACCACTAGCAATTCTATTAAGGTAAAACCTTTTAAATGCTTACCATTTAAATGCTTATAAGGCACAAGATGAAATTTCTTGTTTATCTGTCGTTATTAGAAATGTCAGCATTTACACCAGTACCGCCAGGGCGGCGATCAGCACCATATGAAATGATGTCGAAATTACTGCCGTTTTCACCCGGGAAGGTGTAGATGTATTCTTGGTTCCAAGGATCTTTAGGTAGTTTCTCAATGTAACCGCCATCTTTCCATGCTGCCGCATTTTCAGGAACCGTTACAAGTGCTTCTAAGCCTTGGTCTGTATCTGGGTAGCTAAAGTTATCTAGCTTATATAGGTTTAGCGCTGCGCCTAATGAAGCGATATCATTTTTCGCTTTGGTAATACGAGCCTGGTCAGGTCTGTCCATCACTTTAGGAACAACAAAAGCTGCCAAAATACCTAAGATAACCACAACGATCATGATTTCTACTAAGGTAAAACCTTTACTGTTGTGTATCGACTTTAAAGAGTATTGCACGTATTATTCTCCATGAAATTGTTGTTATTAATATAAATAAATTAAGGTTCTTATGTACGACTATTATAGGCGAAATAAATTCAAATTTTTTGTCATTTTGATGATGGTTATTGTACCTATCTTATTGATGTTATTAAACACCCAGTCTATTTTACGGTATGAGTCGCTAAAAACGATTGATAATCAATGGTGGCGTTGGTTATCTGGCCATTGGGTGCATTTAACATGGGGGCACCTATGGATGAACCTTATTGCAATGTTGGCCCTTTGCGCGACCTTTTATGAGAACCATTCTGCGAAAGATTGGTTAATCAGTAGCATGGGTATGTGCTTATGCATTACTTTGGCATTTATTGTATTTTCTCCGCAATTAACTTGGTATGTAGGCCTCTCAGGTTTGCTCCACGGTTTGTTTGTTTACCTTGTACTAAGCGACCATAAGCTTACGCCTATATTGAAAGGCCTTTTTGTTGCAGCATTATCAGCTAAATTAGCATGGGAGCAGCTTTATGGCTCATTGCCAGGCTCAGAGGAGTTGGCTGGTGGTAATGTTGTGGTTGACGCTCACTTCTATGGCGCTATAAGCGGTTTGTTGTGTTTTATAGTGGCAACATTACTTAAAAAGTCACTCAAATAGCTGAAAACTTCCTTATATGAGCTTAAAACGCCAATTTAAGCTTTAAATATGCCTATTATCGCTCGACCTAAGGCGGTCAAGCCATTATAGTACGCGCCACATCATTCCCTCATTTATCAACTAGGATAGTCCATTGATTTCTACAGCTAACGTCACTATGCAGTTTGGCGCAAAACCTCTATTTGAAAATATTTCAGTTAAATTTAGTGGCGGTAATCGCTACGGTTTAATTGGTGCTAATGGCTGTGGCAAGTCCACATTTATGAAAATCCTAGATGGCACCTTGGAGCCTAGTGCGGGTAATGTTTCTGTAGCACCGAATCAACGTGTGGGTAAACTACACCAAGACCAGTTTGCTTTCGAAGAATTTACTGTTCTCGATACTGTAATTATGGGGCATACCGAATTATGGGAAGTAAAGAACGAGCGCGAAAGAATTTATAGCCTGCCAGAAATGTCTGACGAAGAAGGTATGCAAGTTGCTGACCTTGAAGCACGTTTTGCGGAGTTAGACGGTTACAGTGCCGAAAGCAAAGCGGGTGAGTTATTGATTAGTGCAGGTATTGAAGAAGAGTTTCACACAGGTCTAATGAGCCAAGTTGCGCCTGGTTGGAAGTTGCGTGTATTACTGGCGCAAGCCTTATTCTCAGATCCTGATATTTTATTGCTTGATGAACCTACCAATAACTTGGATATCAATACGATTCGTTGGCTTGAAACAGTGCTTAACGAACGCAAAAGTACCATGATTGTTATTTCGCATGATAGACATTTCTTGAATGCTGTTTGTACACATATGGCCGACATTGATTACGGTGAACTACGCGTCTACCCAGGTAATTATGACGACTTTATGGTGGCTTCTACACAAGCACGTGAATTGATACAAAATGAAAACGCAAAAAAATCTGCACAAATTGCTGATTTGCAACAGTTCGTTAGTCGCTTTTCGGCTAATGCTTCAAAAGCTAAGCAGGCTACATCTCGTGCTAAACAATTAGAAAAAATTAAACTAGATGACGTTAAACCTTCAAGCCGAGTAAGCCCGTTTATACGTTTTACTCAAGACAAGAAACTGCATAGGTTGGCTGTAACCGTTGAAGACTTAGGGCATAGCTTTGATGAGCTTGAATTGTTTAGCAAAGGCAATGTGATTTTAGAGGCCGGTTCTCGTTTAGCGATCATTGGTGAAAACGGCGCAGGTAAAACGACTTTCTTACGTTGCTTGGTTGATGAAATTCAAGCAAACAAAGGTTCAATTAAATGGACCGATAATGCGACGATAGGGTACTGCCCGCAAGATAGTACTTCTGAATTTGATAATGACATGATTTTATTTGACTGGATGACGCAATGGCGTAAACCAGGTCAAGATGATCAAGTCGTTCGTAGTACTTTAGGACGTATGTTATTTTCAGCTGATGATTTTAATAAAAAAGTTAAAGTATGCTCGGGTGGAGAAAAGAATAGATTGTTGTTTGGCAAACTGATTCTGCAAGAAACTAATATACTGATTATGGATGAGCCAACTAACCATTTAGATATGGAGTCTATCGAGGCTTTGAACTTAGCTTTAGAGAACTATGAAGGTACTTTGATATTTGTAAGTCATGACCGTGAATTCGTATCTTCTTTAGCGACACATATTATTGAAATTAAAGATAAAACCTTTAAGGACTTCCATGGTACTTATGATGAGTACTTACAAAAAATGGTGAGTTAATTTCACGAGTATATTTTAAGATATAAAAAAGGGCTAGTTATTCACTAGCCCTTTTATATTTGCATGTAAGAAAGCGTATTAATTTACCATTTGGTTTATTTCAAATATAGGCATTAGTGTCGCAAGTACAATAACCATTACCACAATCCCCATGGCTAAGACTAAACCAATAGATAATAGCGACATAAATTTTTTGATACTTGTAGAAGCTTCGCGCTCTTGAAAAGCAGCTGCTCTGTCTAACATTTGTTCTAGTTGCCCATTGTTTTCACCACTAGAAATAAGGTGAATGGCCATAGGTGAAAATTTTCCGGACTTGGCTAATGCTTTACCAATACTACCACCTTCACGTACAAACTTTTCAGACTGCATAATGGCATCGCGCATAGGTAATAATGAAACTACTTTTGCAGAAACTGCTAAACCCTTAACAATAGAAACACCACTTGCGCTTAATATACCTAAAGTACGTGAGAAGCGAGCTGTATTAATGCTTTGTGCTAAATGGCCGCAATAGGGCAGCTTTAAAATAAAATTATGCCAAATATATTTATATTGAGGCTTCTTGAGCAAGGCTTTACTTAATAGATATAAACCAACAAATACAGCTAATAAAATAATCCAATTGTTACGAATAAAATCACTTGCTGTAATCATAACGGTGGTTATTGTAGGAAGTTCTTGATCTAAACTATCGAAAACTTGAGTTATTTGCGGTACCACATAGGCAAGTAAAAATATTATTACCGCCAGTGAAATACTGACAAGTGCAACAGGGTAGATTAAAGCAGTATTGACTTCATTGCTCAATGTTTCGCTTGATTCTACATATTCAGCGAGTCTATCCAGTACTAAGTCTAGGTTGCCCGTATGTTCACCAGCTTCAATTGTTGAGTGAAACATCTCGCTAAAAATTTTAGGGTGTTGCTTTAAGGCATAAGCAAATGTTTGCCCTTCTACAATAGAGGCACGCAAGTTAAGCGCTAAAGTTTGCACTTTAGGTTTATCTGCTTGTTTAGCAACTGTCGATAAGGCTTCTTCTAATGGAGAGCCAGCCTGTGTAAGTGTTGCAAGCTGTCTTGTAAAAACGACTAAGTCGGTATTAGATATTTTTAAAGACTGAGAATTTTTATTGTCTGTTTTTTTTGATTTGTTCGTTGCCGTAACGTCTAGAGGACTTAGGCTTTTGTCACGTAAAAGTTGGCGAACAGCTTTCTCATTGTCGCCTTCGATAATACCTTTTTGCTGTTTACCTGCTGCTGTTAATGCAGTGTATTGAAATGCTGGCATAGTGCTTAGTCGTTTTGTGTTACGCGTAAAACTTCATCAATGCTAGTAATACCGTCTAGTACTTTCATAATGCCGTCATCTCTAATGCTATGCGTAAATTGACGAGCATACTTTTCCATTTTTTGCTCCGAAGCACCATCATGAATCATGGCTTTCATTTTTTCATCAACGATAATCAACTCGTGAATACCCGTTCGGCCTGTATAGCCAATATGATTACATTTACTACAGCCTTCGGCAGTGTAAATGGTTGGAGCATCTTTTTTGTCTATACCCATTTCTTCGCATTCTAGATCTGTCGCTTTATGTGGCTTTTTACAATCATTACAAAGTGTACGTACTAAACGCTGTGCGAGTGAGCCTGTAAGAGAAGATGATAGTAAGAATGGTTCAATACCAATGTCACGTAAGCGTGAAATCGCGTTTACGGCTGTATTGGTATGTAAAGTAGAGAATACAAGGTGACCGGTTAAACTTGCCTGTACGGCAATTTCAGCTGTTTCTTTATCTCGAATCTCACCTATCATAACTACATCTGGATCTTGTCGTAGTATGGCTCGTAAACCACGCGCAAAGCTTAAGTCAACTTTAGTGTTAACTTGCGTTTGACCAATGCCGTCTAAGTAATATTCTATCGGGTCTTCTACAGTCAGTATGTTGCGCGATAAATCATTTATTTGAGTTAAGGCAGCATAAAGCGTAGTTGTTTTACCAGAGCCAGTAGGGCCTGTTACCAAGAAAATACCATGTGGTTGTTTAATGAGTGTTTTTATATGTTCAAGCGTGGTGCTGTTCATGCCTAGCTTGGTTAAATCTAAACGACCCGCTTGCTTATCTAGTAAGCGCATTACAACACGCTCACCATGACCCGATGGCAAGGTTGATACACGAACGTCAACAGTGCGACCAGCAATTAATAATGAGATTCGACCATCTTGAGGCAGACGTTTCTCAGCAATATCTAAACGCGCCATTACTTTTATACGCGAAACAATTAAAGTGGTTAACTCACGAGGTGGTTCTAAAATTTCATGAAGTACGCCATCAATACGGTAACGAATTAATAAACGGTTTTCAAAAGGCTCGATATGAATATCTGATGCGTTATCTTTAATAGCTTGGCTAAGCAAAGCATTAATTAAACGAATGATTGGCGCATCGTCTTCGGACTCTAGTAAATCCTCAGGCTTTTGGAGTTCGTCTGAAATATCAGATAGATCAAGTTCGCTACCTAAATTATCAACCATTGATGCTGTTGCATCGGAACCGCGATCATATTTTTCGGCTAGAAGCGCGTCAAAACTTTTACTGCCAAAATCTTTAAAGTGTGTAAGTGAAAAATTTTTACCGAGGTATCTACGGCACTCCGCAAGTAAAGCTAAGTCAGGTTCGTTTTTGTAGACTAAGATATTCTTGCCATCTATATCTTCAAGAATTAAGCCATGACGTTTAGCAAAAGAGTAGGGCAGTTCTTTTTTTTGAACTGTGGATTCCTTTGCTGCTAGCTCAGCATTAATTTCACTTGAAGAACTTACCATCTTTGCTGTTCTTCCGTTTCGTCAACCATTTCATGTTCTAGCGCGTTGCTTTCTTTTGCTTTTTTATCAGCTATAGCTTGTTTCTCTAGGCGTAATTTTTCTTGTTCAGGTGTTTCTGATAAAACAAATTCAATATCTGGGAATGGCGTTGCGTTGATACCAAATAATCCAGAAGAAATTGTTTTTGATTGGTTTTGTAAAGTCTTTACGTTTTTATACTTTTGGTTTGTGAAGTAATCTGCTTTTTCTCTATCATGCAAAATAATAGGGCGAATAAATAACATAAGATTAGTGGTTGATTTGGTATTGCTTTCAGAGCTAAATAAACGACCCAAAATAGGGATGCTGCCTAATAAAGGCACTTTTTGGTCGCTTTCCCTATAAGACTCTTCAGTTAGACCGCCTAGTACTAAAATTTGTCCGTCTTCTATCATTACTTCGGTGTCGATAGAGCGTTTGTCTGTAATTAAGCCTGCCTCAGTAGACTCACTAACGCTTGATATCTCTTGAGAAATTTCTAACTTGATATTGTTTCCGTCATTGATTTGGGGTTTAACTTTTAAAGTAATACCAACATCTTGGCGGTCAATGGTTTGGAAAGGGTTAGCATTGCTGCTTGAAGCAGTACTGCCTGTAATAATTGGGATGTTTTGACCAAAAATGACTTCGGCTTCTTTGTTATCTAAAGTGACTATGCTTGGAGTCGAAAGTATATTTGTTGCTGCATCACCATCTAAGGCGTTTAACAAAAGAGCAAAGTTACTATTTCTGCCTTCTTCACCAGCCAATAAGTTTAAACCGCTTGGTATAGCTGCTGGGTTGGGTACATCGCCACCAATAGCGGCTAACAGATTTGTAAGGCCAGGGAAAATAGAACCACCAATTGGCTGGCTCGAACTTTCAGAAACGTTATTAAATAAAAGAGACGTACCTAAAGTATTGGTAATGTTGCTAGATACGTTGGCAACAATGGCCTCAATAAGTACTTGCGCACGTTTAATGTCGAGCTGTTTAATAATAGCTTGTAGAGATTTGGATACAGAGCTAGGTGCAGTAATAATTAAAGCGTTGTTATTTTCATCAGCAATAATGTCAACTTCGGTTGCAGTAGAAGCCTTGCCTTTTGCTTTAGTTTTACTTGCGCTTTTCTTCGCAACACCCGTAAGAATTTCAGCCATTTTTTTAGCGTCAGCGTAACGTAAGAACACAACTTTAGTGTTACCAGTCGATTCAACAGGTTGATCTAGTTTTTTTACTAACTTGGTCAACCTTACGCGTGTTGCTTTATCGCCAGAGATCAAAACACTATTGCTACGCTCATCGGCAATAACTTTTTGGCTTGAAGCTGTTTTGTTTTTTCCACTACTTTTTTGTTCAAGTTGAGAAAGTAATCGAACAATGTCGTCGGCTGATGAGTTTTCTAATGCAACAATATCAATTTCTTTATTGTCACTTTTATCCATTCTGCTTATTACACGCACTAAGCGATCAATGTTTGCAGCTCGATCTGTCACGACAATAACGTTAGTCGGAACATAAGCGGCTAAATGACCTTGTTGCGGTACTAGCGGACGTAGTATTGGCACTAATTGATTAGCTGGCGCGTTATTAATTTGGATTACACGAGTCACTAACTCATCACGTGGCCCACCTAAACTATTAGACGAGGTGGGAATAGGGCCTTGTTTTGCATTTGTGTCTGGAACAATTTTTATAAAATTGACACCAGGAACAGCTGAGTAACCATGAACTTGTAATATGGATAAAAATATTTCATATAGTTCGTTAGAGCTCATTGGTTTTGATGACACAACAGTCACTTTAGCTTTAACACGTGGGTCAACAATGAAGTTTTTTCCGGTAGCTTCTGAAACGGTATTTATTAACACTCTAATATCAACATTATCTAGGTTAAGAGTTGATTCATCACTGATATCTTGAGCAAAGCTTAAAACGCTTGCGAACAGTGCAATTGCAATTGCTAATATTTTAAATGTCTTAGTCATAGGATAATCTTATATTTAGAGTTGTTGTTCGATTTGAAATTCTTGACCGTTACGAATAACTGTCATGTTTAGTTTTTTAGAGCGCCTTAAAATATTCATGGCGCGCCGAGTATTTTTACTTTGTGTAAGGTCTATGCCGTTAAGCTTGGTTGCGATATCGCCGGCTTGCAAACCAATTTGAGAGAATAGCTCTGCGTCTTGAGCGGGGTTTAACTTGTAGCCCACAAGAGAGCCCGATTCATCTTTTTCTGGTTTGATAGATATTTTTTTAGCAAATGATAGTGGCTTTTTAATCAGCTCTTTTCGTAACTTAGCTAAAGCGCCCGTTTCTAATCTAGTAGACGTGGTTGGTAGGTTGCCTTCGTCTGAACCTAAGTCTGCAGTTCTTTTTGGGCTAGTACTTAAGTTATTTTTTTCTAGCTCAATACGCAAGGTTTCTAAACCGCGTGAGCTTTGAATAAGTACTCGATCTGCGTATACAGCCTTAAGAGTTGCTCCACCAGGGATGTCGTCATCAATTTTATACATTTTTTCTTCAGCGCTACCCTTTGAGATAATCGCTAAACCGAGTTTGTCACCTGTTGCCAATATGCCGCGTAATTTATAGTCAAGTTTTGTTTCGGGTGCTTCAAAGTCTTCTTTAACAGGTTCAGCAGGGGCTTGTTGATTACCTGCTTGACCAAAAATATGTTTATTAGCAATGTTAAGTGCTATTTTATCAACAGGGTTGTTGGCTTTAGGCTTAGTGTTTATGTCTAGCTGCTGCGAAGAAGCTGGAGTGTACACATTATCTTTAAAAAAAATACTTAAAAACAAGTTAGCAGATAGCACAGCACTCAGCGCAATAAGTAGCACTGTTACGACTAAAGGTGAGAATTTAAGTAGTTCTTGCTTATGTAATGTCATTTCTTAACTATTTGATATATGTATATTGATTTTAGCTCTTTTTTTCCATAAAAAGTATGACAGTTTTACTGATATTCACTGTAAATCCTCAAATTCTGGCCTTTTTTTGCATAATTCAAGGTAATCAGGGTAAAAATCTATGTCTGATAGGGCCTCAAGTATACTTGTTTCTAGATTATTTGCCTGTGCCTTATCGAGGGTTTGTTGGAATACTTTGTCTGTACCCCAGTCGATATCATCGAATATTTGCAAGTGTTCACCTTTACAGGCTAGTGCAACATAACCACCATCTAGGGCTGGTATTATGCTGAGGTCGGCGCCTTTTTCTAATCTGCTTAAGAGCTGGTCTAAATGTTCAGCCTGTAAATAAGGACAGTCTGTGCCTAGGATTAAGCTAGTTTTTTGATTGTCGTAAAAGCAGTTTTTAATTTTATCACCTAAGTGGCCTTCGCTTTGCTTATGTAGGCTTAAATTATAGGTGTTTTGCATGGATTCGAAAATTGAATGCCCGGTATTCGGTGAGCACCATAGTTCAGTTTCACAAAGCCCAGCATCAAATACTGTTTTACAGATGTTTTGTAATAGTAATGTTTGTAATTGTGCAGATTGCTCAGGTGATAATTCTGGCTGCATACGTGTTTTTACTTGGCCCGCAATAGGGGCCTTTGCAAAAATTGTGATTCGAGCATGCGGGTATTTATACTTATTCATTAATTATTGCTTTTACTTGAAGGGTAATAAATGGCTGCAAGTTTTTCAGCAGGGGTACCCAGGTAATAGGCTAAGCGTAATTTCCACATCAGCATTATCGTTTTAAATATGCCATTCTTTTCCCAGCGTCTGCTCGAGGTGATAACTTTGCTTTTAAGACATGCCGGTTTATGTTTTGCTTTAAGCTTTTTGCATAAAGCCACATCTTCCATTAAAGGAATATCGTCAAACTGACCGACTTGATTAAACAGTGCTTTATTAATAAAGATAGCTTGGTCACCTGTATTGATATGCGTATATTTAGAGCGGATATTCATAAATGTTTCTATAACTCTAAACATAAAGTGTGAGCTGCTTAACTTTACATTGAATCGTCCCCACTTCTTATCCTTAAGTGCTTTCTTTATACTGGATAGTGCATTTGCTGGCAGTTGAGTGTCCGCATGCAAAAAGAGTAATATTTCTCCATTGGCTGCTTTCGCTCCGGCATTCATTTGTAGGCT
>CAYZLE010000009.1:0-17071 GCA_964479305.1 uncultured Gammaproteobacteria bacterium
TCGCTATAATGCCGTTTTTTCTAGCCTTAATAAGAGATAGTTATGGTAATTAAGCCTAAAGTTCGTGGTTTTATGTGTGTGACAACTCATCCAGTTGGTTGCGCGCAAAATGTTAAAAATCAAATTGATTACGTAAAGTCAGAAGGTGCTATTGATGGCGTGCCTAAACGAGTACTCGTGATTGGTGCATCAACAGGTTACGGCCTAGCTTCTCGTATTAGTGCGGCGTTTGGTGGCGGTGCTTCAACTTTAGGTTTGTTTTTTGAAAAGCCTGGTACTGAGCGTAAATCTGGTTCTGCGGGTTGGTATAACTCGGCAGCTTTTCACGAAGCGGCAGAGGCTGAAGGCTTATACGCGAAAAGCATAAACGGCGATGCTTTTTCAAATGAAATTAAGCAGCTAACAATCGAGACTATTAAAGAAGATTTAGGTCAGGTTGATTTAGTAGTGTATAGCTTAGCGTCTCCACGCCGTACACACCCAGTAACGGGTGAAACGCATATGTCTACACTTAAGCCTATTGGTAAAAGCTTTACACAAAACGGCGTAAACACCGATAAAGAAATTGTAGAAGAGATGACGCTTGAAGCGGCGAACCAAGAAGAAATTGATAATACCGTTGCTGTAATGGGTGGCGAAGATTGGCAGATGTGGATGACAGCATTGTCTGAAGCCGGTGTTTTGGCTGATGGCGCTAAAACAACTGCTTACACCTATATGGGTGAGAAGATGACCTGGGATATATACTGGGATGGCACAATTGGCGCAGCGAAAAAAGATTTAGATACGCGTGTTAAGGCAATTCGTAATGATTTGGGCGGTATTAATGGTGATGCAAGAGTATCGGTATTGAAAGCAGTTGTTACACAAGCGAGTTCAGCAATACCCGTTATGCCACTTTACTTGTCTTTACTATTCAAAATAATGAAAGAGAATGGTACACACGAAGGCTGTATTGAGCAGGTTTACCGCCTATTTAAACAGAGCCTTTATGGTAACGAACCTTTACTTGATGAAGAAGGGCGTTTACGTGCTGATGACTTAGAACTAAAGGCTGAGGTTCAAAAAGAAGTTGAGCAGCTTTGGCCTCAAGTGACAACAGAGAACTTAAAAACTATATCTGATATCGATGGTTACAAACAAGAATTCTTGAAACTATTTGGTTTTGAAATTAGTGGTGTGGACTACGATGCCGATGTGGCAACTGAAGTGCCTATTAAAAACCTGCTCAGTTTGTAGATTTCAATTCAGTTTGAGTTTATATGTAAAAATCCCGTTATAAACGGGATTTTTTGTATAAAACCTGCGAAAATAGCCTTGAAATGTTAAGAAAAGTCATGAATCGGGTGAGCAGGCCCCAATTACGATGAATGGACTATCATCAATGATATTATTCACGAATCTGAACATAGAGCATAAATGAATAATACAACTTCACCAGATCAACTTAAACGTAATATTACTATTGGGCTTATTGCCCTGCAGGTAATTACTGTTGCGGTTATTTTGCTTGTGTTTCGTTTTGCCACTGAAAATGTTCTAAAAGAACAAGCCTCTACAATGATGAGAAATGCTGCTCAAGAGTCGATGCAGCATACCCGTGGATTTTTACGCCCCGCTAACAGAACCGTTTTATCTGCAACAGATTTGCTATCTAGTGGCGCATTGGCGTCAGGCGCGTTAAATATAAGAGCCTATTTCTTGTCTAAGTTAAGCAATAATCCAGAGTTTGTGGGTATTTATTTGGCAGACCCTAATGGTGGCTTTCATTATGTATCGAGACAAAAAAGTGACAACGGTACTCTGTACAGAGAAAAAAGAATCTTTTTTAATTCGGGCGAAAAACAAACTGAGATTGTTTGGTTTGATGAAAACTTTAAGCAAATTGGTGAAACTGAGATTATCTCAGATGAGTACAACGCTTTAACTAGGCCATGGTACAAAGTTGCCATTCAAAATGACTCAATTGTTTGGACAGATCCCTATCAATTTTTCACATCTAAAGAAACGGGCATCACTATTTCAGCAGCAATTCGTCATAACGACTCAACTATCAAGGGTGACGAAACCATTAGTGGCGTGTTGGGTGTAGATGTTGAGTTAACGGATATTTCAGATTTTCTTGCTAAATTAAATTTGGGTAATGAAGGCCTCGCGGCTATTTTAGACCCTGAATCTAACTTAATTGCTATTTCTGATGATAGTGTTAGATATGACTTAAACGCAACAAACCTTTTGCCCTCACAAAGTGAGAAGGGCTCCGTTGTAAGTAATATGGTGAATTTGTATTCAGAAAAGAATAAACAAATTAAGTCAAGCGAACCATTTTCTTATCAAGTTGATAAAACTGAATACCTGGCATCTTTTATCCCATTAGAACTCGATGCTTTTGCGCCTAAGTGGACATTAGCTGTATTTGCACCTAAAGGGATGTTTTTGGAAAGGGCTAGAATAATTGAAAGAAAAAATATACTAGTGGCTTTAAGTATCCTCTTACTTTCTTTATCGGTAGTCGCTTTTATAATTTTTAAAGTATGGCGTCCAATTAAAAGCTGGCAGGAACATGCTTATACCGACCAGTTGTCAGGTTTGCATAACCGTCATTATGTATTTACAAATGGTAAGCGTATGTATGAAAGAGCTATGTTTGACGAAACAAAAGATATGGCATGTGCGATCTTGGATATTGATGACTTTAAAAATATTAACGATACCTTTGGCCACGGTGTAGGTGATGAAGCTATTGCGAACTTTGCTTTACGTATTCAGTCTGAGATGCGTGCAAATGATATTGTGGCTCGCTTTGGGGGCGAAGAATTTTTAATTCTATTTGCCGATTCAAATGCTAAAAGTGCGGCAAAAGTATTAAGGCGTTTGCAGCGAGCATGGGCAGCTAAACCTATGGAAACATCAGTGGGTACTTTACCTTTAACAGTGAGTATCGGCGTAGCAGACACAACAAATATTGACGAAAACTTAAGCTTTATTGGTTTTATTGAAAAAGCCGATATGGCTTTGTATAAAGCTAAAAAAGAAGGTAAGAATCGAGTGGAGCTAGCAAACTAAGTTTTTGTATGTTTTTTGAGCATTGTGTGTGTATTTTGTGCACTCCATCACTTTATAATATAATTCTCATTGAAAAACTCCAAGATTATGGTAAAAAGGAGTTATGGAAATGGATGGCCAAACCAATATATTTTGGAGACGATTAATTGCGTCTCTGTTGTTACTACAAGTTGCAACTGTAGCGACTATTTTTTATATATCCAATAGTAATTCAGAAAGCATTATAAAGAATCAAGCACAACAGTTGCTTGATAATGCATCAGCAGAATCAGTTAATCACATTGAAACCTTTCTTCGGCCAGCCGCACGAACAGTTTCTACGACCACAAATTTACTTAACCAAAACATTGTTTCTCAAAACAAAAAACTTTTAACGAAGTACTTGCTTGCTCAGCTTGAAGGTAATAAAGAGTTTGCCGGTGTTTATATAGCATATGCTGATGGAAGTTTTCACTTTGCCAAGCGCGATAGAACAAAAGTTAACTCTGCTTATTTATTGAAAAGTATAGAGTTTATAAATGGAAAGAAAATCACATCTCGAGTATGGCTAAATAAGCAGAAGGAAGAAGTAGCAAGTTCTGATGTTAGTGACGGTTTTAACCCCTTAGAACGCCCTTGGTACAACCTAGCAATCAAAGAAAATGCTTTAGTGTGGACCTCACCGTATACATTTTTCACATCCAATAAAACAGGCTTAAGTGTTGCTAAACCTTTTTATAACAAATCGTCTGGTGGCTTGCCAGGTGTGGTGGGTGTTGATGTTACCTTGGATGATGTTGCCGGTTTGCTAGCTGAAATAGATCTTGAAGGTGCCGGTTTGAGTTTGTTGCTTGAAAATTCTGAAGGTGAATACTCACTTTTAAATAATGATGCTTCATTACAATCTATGCAAGAAAGTAATTTATTAGAAAGTGCAAATGCTGGGAAGCTAGATCAACTAATAATGACAGACCTTCTAGAGTTTACACTCAGTGAAGGAAAATATTTGGCTTCTGTAAAACCATTTAAAACCGCCGCTTATTCAACCCCATGGCATGTTGTGACTTATGTGCCTGAGCATGTTTTCTTAGAGAAAATGCATGAGTCTACTTTAACTAAAACTCTAATCGCTATTATTGTGGGTTTAATCTCGGCATTAGTCGCGTGGTACTTGGTATTGAAGGCATGGAAACCAGTTGGTGCTTGGCGTGATCAGGCTATTACTGATCATTTGACTGGTTTATATAATCGACACCATTTATTTACCTCTGGACGTAGATTATATGAAAGGTCTATCAAGCATAAGGAAAGCGTCCTTTCTTTAGTTATTATTGATATTGATGATTTTAAGCAAGTGAATGATCGTTATGGTCATAGTGTGGGTGATGAAGTTATTGTGATGACGGCCTGGTGTATGCAAAAGGAAATGCGTCCTCAGGATATTGTGGTGCGCTATGGTGGTGATGAGTTTATAATTATTTTGCCTGATACGCCTGTCGATAAGGCAGCTATAGTTATAGATCGTTTAAAGAGTTCGCTGACTAAGTTAGAAGTTAAAGATGATATATCTTTGTCATTTAGTTTAGGTTTAGTCGAGTCGTCATATGGAAGCGAGCTGAATTTTTACGAATTTATTGAAAAAGCTGACATGGCTTTATATAAGGCCAAACAGCAAGGCAAAAACGTCCTTAGGTTGGCTACTTAAGCTCTTAACTCACTCTCTATCTTTACTTTATCTTTTGTTTTTATTTGCATTATTGTATGTGCAATAATGTAGGTATATAAAGCAATACGATAAAGGCTTATGAAAAACACACCTTTCCTTTCTGCCATTGTGGCTATGGATGAAAACCGTCTTATCGGTAAAGATAACGGTTTACCTTGGCAGTTGTCTGCCGACCTTAAACACTTTAAAGATACCACTATGCATAAGCCCATTGTTATGGGGCGTAAAACATGGGACTCTATTGGTCGACCATTACCCGGCCGCGACAACATTGTTATCACTCGGGATAGTAATTTAGATATAAAGGGTGTGCATGTAGTAGAGTCTATTCAAGCGGCTATCGACAAAGCGATAGAGATAGATCCAGCAGTTGAAGAAATTATGTTTATGGGTGGAGTAACCATTTATGAGCAGGTTATGCCAATGCTAGATCGTTTATATATAACAGAAATAGATCATGCCTTTGAAGGTGATGCCTGGTTACCGGAAATAGATATGTCGAACTGGGAAGAATTAAACCGAGAAACACATAAAGAAAACACACAAAATTTTACATATCATTTCGTAATTTTCGAAAGAAAAATGTAAACTAAATTATTGACTCAATATTAAGGCAGATAGCATATGGCTGAAGTGAAGAAAAAAGTCGCTAGCAAAAAAAAGGTAGCGAAAAAAACACCGCTTAAAAAAGTGCGACGTGTTGCGGGTAAGCAAGATAGAGTTGCTATCGTTGATGGTTTGCGAACACCTTTCGCTCGCCAAAGCAGTGCTTATGCAGGCTTAAGTGCCTTAGATTTATCGCGCTTATTGGTTAGCGAACTTATTGCACGAACCAATATCGATCCAGCCTTAATAGAACGCGTAGTGTATGGGCAAGTTGTGGTGCTTCCTGAGGCTCCTAATATTGCTCGTGAAATTGTACTGAGTACACCGCTATCAATCACAACTGATGCATATAGTGTATCTAGAGCTTGTGCTACAAGCTTCCAGTCAGCAGTGAATTTGGCAGAAGGCATTATGGCCGGCGATGTAGTTGCTGGTATTGCGGGTGGAGCAGATTCAGCCTCTGTTGTACCGATTCAATGGTCTCGTACAATATCAAACAAATTAGTGGCAATGCAAAAAGCCAAAACAATAGGCCAAAAGCTAAGCCTATTAAAAGGCTTAGGCTTTAAAGATATTTTACCTGTACCGCCAGCGGTCGCTGAATTTTCAACAGGCCTGAGAATGGGTGACAGCGCGGAGCAAATGGCAAAGGACTATGGCATTACACGCCAAGCACAAGATGAACTCACTTTGCGTTCACACCTGCTTGCTCACCAGTCTTGGGAAGAAGGTAAATTAGACCAAGAAGTGATGACGGCTAATTTCCCTCCTTATAAGAAAACACTTGAGCGAGATGAAAACATTCGTCCTAACTCAACAATGGAAAAGCTGGCGAAACTTCGCCCAGCATTCGATCGTCGGCATGGCACGGTTACAGCAGCTAATGCCACGCCACTAACTGATGGCGCGTCAGCATTAATTATGATGAAAGAAAGTTTAGCTAAAGAGCAAGGCTATGAACCACTGGGCTACATTAAAAGCTATGCCTTTAGTGCAGGTCATGTTGATCATGACTTACTTATGGGGCCATCGTACTCGACTCCTATTGCCTTAGATAAAGCGGGTTTAACTCTTAAAGATTTAACCTTAGTAGATATGCACGAAGCATTCGCAGCGCAAACGCTTTGCAATATTCAAGCGTTCGGCTCAAAGACTTTTGCTAAAGAAAAACTAAATAGAAGCCAGGCTATTGGTGAAGTGGATATGGACACCTTCAATGTATTAGGTGGTTCAATCGCATATGGTCATCCTTTTGCGGCTACTGGCGCACGCATGATTACACAAACCTTAAATGAATTAAAAAGACGAGGTGGCGGCATTGCGCTTAACACAGCATGCGCGGCTGGTGGTTTAGGTGCAGCAATGGTCTTGGAGGTAGAATAATGAATACTAAACATACTACTCTTAGTGTAAAAGACAATGGCGTAGCAACGCTGCGTATTGATGTTCAAGGCGAAACAATGAACCCTCTTGGCCTTAAGCTAATGGAAGTGTTTACGCCTGTACTCGATTACATTGAAAATGAAAGTACAATTAAAGCCGTTATTATTACGGGTAACGATAATGCCTTTGTCGCAGGTGCAGACCTAAACTTAGTGCTTGCTGCTAAAACCGAAGAAGAAGGCTCAGCGATGGCTGAGGCAGCTCACGATGCGTTTAATCAAATTATTAATAGTAAGAAGCCCTTTGTTGCGGCAATTAATGGGCCGGCGCTTGGCGGTGGCTACGAACTTGCCTCTGCTTGTCATGGGCGAGTAGCAAATACCGACAGCAAAACCTTAATGGGCTTGCCTGAAGTTCAATTGGGCTTGCTGCCAGCGGGTGGTGGTACACAACGCCTGCCTAAATTAGTAGGTTTAACTAAAGCACTTGATCTAATGCTTACAGGTAAAAATGTAAGACCAAAACAAGCTCTACGTCTTGGTATGGTTGATGAAATTGTACCTAAAGAAATACTATTACTTGTTGCTGAAAAGCATGCTTTAGCACTAACAAAGAAAAAACCAAAAGCACCAGTATGGAAAACAGCTTTGAGTTATTGCAATGTTAAAGGCGTAACAGCTTTAGCATTAGAGAAAAACCCAATTGGCCGTAACATCGTTTTAAAGCAAGCACGCAAAAACGTGTTGAAAAAAACCAAAGGTAATTATCCTGCACCAGAAGCTATTTTGGATTCGGTTAAAACAGGCGTTTTACTGGGAACAAAAGCAGGTGCGCGTAAAGAGATTCAGAGCTTTGGCAAACTAGTCGCATCTTCAGAGAGTAAGGCCCTGATTAATATTTTCTTTGCTAGTAATGAGTTGAAGAAAACGCAGTATGTAAAAGCTAAAGCTAAGCCAGTGTCTAAAGTGGCTGTTATCGGTGGCGGTTTAATGGGAAGCGGTATTGCATCTGTAAGTGCAGAAAAAGCTAAAGTACAAGTGCGTATTAAAGATATTGCTCAGGAAGGTATTCGTAAATCACTTTCACATATTGCCGCTAACTTAAATAAAAAAGTGAAGCGTCGTTATATGACGAAACCTGAACGTGACGCTATATTAAGCCAAGTAAGTGGTGGTGTTAATTACCAAGGCTTTAAAAATATTAATTTAGTGATAGAGGCTGTGTTTGAAAAGCTAGAGTTAAAACAGCAAATACTAAAAGACATAGAAAAAAATACAAACAAAGAAACAATATTTGCTACGAATACATCTTCACTAAGAGTAAGTGATATTGCGAGTGCTGCAAAAGCACCTACGCGCGTAATTGGTATGCATTATTTTTCTCCAGTTGAAAAAATGCCTTTGCTTGAAATTATTGTTACTGAAAAAACAGCGGCTTGGGTAACAGCCACAGCTGTGGAATTTGGACGTAAGCAAGGCAAAACCGTTATTGTGGTTAAAGACGGTGCGGGCTTCTATGTTAACCGTATATTATTCCCATATATGAACGAAGCAGGGCGCTTATTACTTGAAGGTGTAGCAATCGATAATATTGACGAAGCACTCGTTAAGTTTGGTTTCCCAGTAGGGCCGTTAAAGCTATTAGATGAGGTGGGTTTAGATGTAGGTAGTAAAATACAGCCTAACTTAGAATCACAATTTGGTAAGAGAATGGCGTCCGTAGGCGCTGTAGAAAATCTAATTGATGATGGGCGTTTAGGTAAAAAATCGGGCAAAGGTTTTTACTTATACAACCAAAAAGATAAGGGTGTTGATACGAGCGTATATTCAAAACTGGGCGTACAAGGTGACAAGAAGTTATCTCAAGATGAGATTGTTGAACGCTGCGTTTACCTTATGCTAAACGAAGCAGCTAGCTGTGTTGAAGATGGCACGGTTGCATCAGCAAGAGATGCCGACCTAGGTGCGGTATATGGTATTGGTTTCTCGCCATTCTTGGGTGGTCCACTTCGATATATAGACTCGATAGGCATTCCAAATCTAGTTAATAAATTAAATGGTTTGGCTGAACAACATGGCCCGCGTTATAAACCGGCTAAAATTTTATTAAAAATGGCTAAAAAGAACGAAACGTTTTTTAGTTAGTAAAATATAAACTTTTAAACAAGTCAAAATGTAAAAGGCCTACTTTCTTTAAAGTAGGCCCTTTTGTTTATTTAGCTCTTATCCAGAACTGAGTGCGTCCAAGCATCGGTGATCCGATATAGCCCCGAACCTTAAGCTTTGTGCCTTCTTCTTGTAATACCATTTTTAATTTATATTCTTTGCCTTTTTTGGGATCAAGAATTTTACCGCCAGCCCATTTAGTGTCAGACTTTTTCGTTAATTGACGAATGATTTGCATGCCCTCTATTGCCTGATCTTTGCGCTCGTCTTGGCACTTGCTGCAAACAGGGTTTGGCTCACTAGGGTTAAATAGTTCGGTAATGTAACCGCTAAATACGCCTTCAGATTCTGTGATTTTAACTAAGCTTTTAGTTTCCAATGTTTTGTCGTCAATAGTCTTCCATGTACCCACAATAGACTGTTGAGCAAAAGCACTGATAGGTAGTAATAACAGTAGTAATAAGTATTTTTTCATTTTATTGCCTCCTCATAAAGCATTCTTATCTTACTATAATAAATATCTTAAGTGTTGTTTGGAACTTTTTTAGGGTAGGTATACTAAAGTGGTATAATTTTTAGTTATTAAACAGCGTGATACTTATGTTTACAAAAATACAAAATTTATTTAGCAAGTCAGACGACGGTGAAGTACCGAGTAAAGAATATAGTTTGCAACTGGCATCTGCTATTTTGCTTTTAGAAATTGCTAAGGCCGACTATGTTAATGACCCTAAAGAAGAGGCGAGTATTAAGTCTTCTTTAAAACAGCAGTTCTCATTAAGTGATGAGGATATTGAGGCTTTATTTGAAGAAGCTGCTAAAACTGGTGAGGACGCTGTTTCTTTGCATGCTTATGTGAGACTAGTGAACCAAGAGTGTTCTGATGCAGAGAAGGTGATATTAGTAGAGCAAATGTGGAAAGTGGCATTTGCTGATGGTGAGCTAGATAAATATGAAGATTACAATATAAGAAAAATATCAGAGTTGTTGTATGTTCCTCATCATGCTTTTATTAAGGCCAAACAAAAAGTAATTAATGAATAATAAAAAAGCCGCGTAAAGCGGCTTTTTTATTGGTTTTAAAGTTGGTTATTACACCATTTCTTTCAAAGCTTTTAACGGTAAAATTTTAACCGAAGTGCTTGCTGGTTTAGCTTTAAACATCATTTCTTCACCAGTGAATGGGTTAGTGCCTTTACGCGCTTTAGTGGCTTCTTTCTTAACGGTTTTAATTTTCATTAAACCCGGTAAGGTGAAGTAACCTGGGCCACTTGTTTGTAAGTTGCTTTCAATTAATCCTGATAAAGAATCTAGTACTGCCTGTACTTCTTTGCGAGATAAGTCCGTGTCTTCGCTAATTTTAGATAAAATTTCACTCTTAGTGGGTGCTTTTTTTACAGCAGGCATACTTGCTCCTCAGCTTGTTTTTTAATGACGGCATGTCGAATTGTAAGATAGCAGTAATTAGAATTTAATTAAACAAAAATGTGACTGGAATATGCAAGAAAAAGCCCGTTTTTAAAGGGCTTGAGTGTATATTGCTTAAAGTTTGAGCTTAAATTTTATCTTGTAAGCTATAAATAGCAATTTGGCTGAATAGGCTTGGAAATAACTTAGTTAAAATATTAGACTTATGCTTAGCATTTAAAGCACTACGTTCCACTATTTTAATATTATTGTCGCTACAAAATTGCTCAAAGTCACGCATGGTACATAGATGAATGTTTGGAGTGTTATACCAAGCATGAGGTAGGGTTTTGGTTACTGGCATTTTGCCTGTAAATAAATGGAAACGCGCACGCCAATGTCCCATGTTAGGGAATGAAATAATGGCTTCTTTGCCAACACGCAGCATTTCTTTTACTAGCTGGTCAGGGTGCATCATAGCTTGGAGTGATTGCGCCATAAGCACGGTGTCGAAACTGTCGTCGTCAAAGTTGTCTAGCCCGTTAATTAAATCGGTATGGATTACATTTACTTTTTTCTCAATGCAGCTAAGAATAGACTGCTGATCAATTTCAATGCCGTAAGCTTTACATTCAAGTTCAGACTGTAGCTTTGCGAGTAATTCTCCATCACCACAACCAAGGTCTAAAACTTTGCTCTTGGGTTTAATCCACTGTGGGATAAGTTGTAAGTCTGCACGCATGGCTTATGAACTAACCTCTGTTGGACTCAGTGAAATTGCCGATAGATACTTGCCTAAAGTCTGTAGGTATTCGTCATAGTCTAATAAGAAAGAGTCATGGCCTTGGTCGGCGGTAATGTCTACGTAACTCACATTTTTGTTTGCTTTTAATAGGGCCTTCACCATTTCTTTCGAACGCTCAGGTGAAAAGCGCCAGTCCGATGTAAATGATACAACTAGGAAGTCACATTTTGCTTTGCTCAATGCGACACTAAGGTCGTCATTGTTGTCGCTATTTTCATTAGCAGGGTCAAAGTAGTCTAAGGCTTTAGTCATCAGCAGGTAACTGTTTGCATCAAAACGGTCGGCAAATGATTGACCTTGGTAGTGCAAATAACTCTCTACTTGGAATTCAGAATTAAAGTCGTAGCTAAGCTTGCCTTCTTTAAGCTCTCTGCCAAATTTTTTGCGCATGGCATCGTCAGACAGATAGGTAATATGGCCTAGCATTCTAGCCAGCATTAAGCCCTGTTCGGGTATCGTGTCGTAGTCTTTGTAATGACCCGAGTGGAAGCTTGGGTCAGAAACAATGGCCTGACGCGCCACTTCATTAAACGCGATATTTTGCGCTGATAGCTTAGGAGCAGCAGCGATAATAACAGCACTGCGTAATGCTTCAGGGTATTGAATTGACCACTGTAGAGCCTGCATGCCACCAAGGCTGCCGCCTACAACAGCTGCCCACTGTGAAATATTAAGGCGCTGCATAAGCGCATGTTGTGTATTTACCCAGTCAGCAACGGTTACAAACGGGAAGTCAGGCCCGTATTGTTGTTGGGTCTTCGGGTTGATGCTTGTTGGGCCAGTTGAGCCACTACAACCGCCTAGGTTGTTTAAACTGATAACAAAGAAACGGTTTGTATCTATTGCTTTTCCAGGGCCAATTGCTGTATCCCACCAGCCTGGTTTTTTGTCATCAGCTTTGTGGTAACCCGCAGCATGGTGGTCACCAGATAAAGCGTGACAAATTAAAATGGCATTACTGGCTTGTTTGTTTAGTGTGCCGTAAGTCTCATATATTAATTCGTAAGACGGCAGCACTTTTCCGCAGGCAAGCTCAAGCGGTGTGTCGAAGGCCGCTGTTTGAGGTGTGACAAGTCCAACAGATTGGTTTGATTTATTATGCATGCGTTTATTATGTCAAAGTTTAAATAATAAGACCAAACAAGGGCAGTATTAATTTTTTGAGTACGGTAATAGTGACAAGTGCCACCATCGGTGATAAGTCTAGACCTTCAAGCTTAGGCATTACACGTCGAATAGGGCGTAAAATAGGTGCTGTAAGCTGACTAATAATAATGGTTATTGGGTTTTGTTGCCCCGGTGCTACCCAGCTTAAAATGGCTTGAACAATAATGGCGAAGAAGAATATATTCAGCGTTAACTCTGTAATTTCGTACAGGCTACGAGCAAGGACGACGTTAGGCGATAAGCCGCCACCGCCAATGATAAATATAAGCGAATTTTTTATAAATGTAATAAGTAGCGCCAAAACAATACAGGCAACATCTACTCTTTTATAACCAGGGATTATTCTGCGTAAAGGGTGTAGCAAAGGCGTGGTTAGTTTAACGATACTTTGGCTTAGCGGGTTATAAAAATTAACGCTAAGTAATTGAAATAAAAAGCGCAAAATAACGGCTAGTAAAAATAAATTAAATACCACCTCGATAACAAATACGAGAGGGTTGGCAAAGTAGTTATTCATCTTTGTGAGTCCATAAATAGGTTTTTATTAGTTTGTGTTATTACTTATTCACTATCGAACAAAGTGGCCATTTCAACAGAGCGGTCGTTAGCAGCTGTTAGTGCTTTCTTTACTATGGCGTCTAGGTCGTTAACTGCAAATTGTTCAAGTGCAGCAGCCGTTGTTCCGCCTTTAGACGTCACATTCTGGCGCAATGTACTTAAGTCGTTCTCACTAGCTTGCGCCATTTTAGCTGCGCCTAATGCGGTTTGAATAATGAGTTCTTTTGCTTGTTCGCTTTCAAGCCCTAGTGACTCTGCTGCAGCTTGCATATGTTCCATTAAAAGGAAGAAGTACGCAGGGCCACTGCCTGATGTGGCAGTAACAGCATGTAGGTCATTTTCATCGTTTACCCAGCTGCATGAACCAACGGCTGAAAGTATGTTGTTGGCAAGCTGTTTTTGTTCGTCAGATGTATGGCTATTTGCGAATAATACTGTTGCGCCCGTCTGCACTAAAGACGGTGTATTCGGCATGCAACGAATAATGGCAGCTGTTGGCTTAAGCCATTTTTGCAAGCTTTCGCTTGTAATACCTGCTGCAATTGAGATAAATACGGTTTTGTCAGTGTTAAAGAAGCCTTCGTATTGCTCTAGTACGGTGCGCATTATTTGTGGTTTAACGGCTAAAACTACGCAGTCACTACTTGTAAGGCTTTCGTTTGCATTTTGCAGCGTGTTAATGCCAAAAGCGTCCTCTAGTTTGCTTAACTGTTCAGTGTTTGGATCTATAGCTGTTATTTGCTTAGCGGCTACGCCATTTTCTATAAGGCCACCAATTAAGCTGTAGGCCATGTTGCCCGCGCCAATAAATGTAATTTTTTGCTTATTCATAGGCCTATTATCGCTTATTTATCTTGCAAAGTGCACTAATTACGAGAGCCAAATAAGGCCGTACCAATGCGTACTATTGTTGAGCCTTCCGCAATTGCAGCTTCTATGTCATTACTCATACCCATCGAAAGGGTGTCCATTGGGGTGTCGAGTTGTACATTTATCTCTTCAAAGCACTGTTTTACTGCGGCAAAGGTTCGGCGTTGAGCTTCCAATGAGTCTTGAGCTTTTGGAATTGCCATAAGCCCACGCAGAGTAATGTTGGGTAGTTGAGCAATAGTTTTGGCGTTTTCAGCAATATTATCTAGTGTAAAGCCCGCTTTGCTTGTTTCATTGTCTATATTTAATTGTAAACAAATGTATAAAGGTTTATTGCTTTGCTTTGTTTGTTCTCGGTGAGAGCTTAAGCGTTGCGCGACCTTTAATCGATCTACACTATGTACCCAATTAAAATTCTCGGCGACAGCACGCGTTTTATTGCTTTGAATTTGGCCAATGAAATGCCAATGAATAGCTAAGTCTTTTAAGGTTTTTTGCTTATCTAGGGCTTCTTGTAAGTAATTTTCGCCAAAGTCTTGTTGGCCTAAGGTGTGTGCTTCTCTAATCAATGCAACACTTTGCTTTTTACTAACGGCGAGCAATGTGACATCATTAGGCAATCGGCCATACTGTTTGGCATATTCAATGATATTATTGCGTATTGCTGGTAAGGTTTTTGAAAGCATTTGTCTTGGCCTAGCTATCGTGTTTCTTGTTCAATTAGTCTATTATAAGGCAAACAAGTAAACCAAATAATATTAATAAAGTTTGTTTGCTCAGAAGGAGGGCATTCATGGATATCGCGCAATTATTAGCTTTTGGGGTGAAAAATAACGCCTCTGATTTACACTTATCGGCAGGCTTACCACCTATGATTCGTGTTGATGGGGATGTTCGCCGCGTGAATGTTGACCCTCTTGATCATAAACAAGTGCAGGGCATGATTTACGACATCATGAATGATCGTCAACGTAAAGATTATGAGGAATTTTGGGAAACTGATTTTTCTTTTGAAATTCCTGGTTTAGCTCGTTTCCGTGTTAACGCATTTAACCAAAACCGTGGTTCGGGTGCGGTTTTTCGTACTATTCCATCAAAAATCTTATCTTTAGAAGACCTAAATGCTCCGGCTAGCTTTAAAGACATTGCTGAAATTCCACGAGGTATTGTTTTGGTGACTGGGCCTACAGGCTCAGGTAAGTCGACTACTCTAGCGGCTATGATTAATCATAAAAACGAAAATGAGTATGAGCATATTCTTACGATTGAAGATCCAATCGAATTTGTTCACGAAAGTAAAAAGAGCTTGGTTAACCAACGAGAAGTGCATCGAGACACTTTAGGTTTTAGCGAAGCCTTACGTTCAGCTTTACGTGAAGATCCGGATACGATTCTGGTAGGTGAGATGCGTGACTTAGAAACGATTCGATTAGCTTTGTCAGCTGCAGAAACAGGTCACTTAGTATTTGGTACTTTGCATACAAGTTCAGCGGCAAAAACTATTGACCGTATTGTGGATGTATTTCCAGCAGCTGAAAAATCAATGGTTCGCTCAATGTTGTCTGAGTCATTAAAAGCGGTTATTTCACAAACATTATTGAAACGTAATGGTGGTGGTCGAGTGGCGGCTCACGAAATTATGATTGGTACGCCGGCTATTCGAAACCTCATTCGTGAAGATAAAATTGCGCAGATGTATTCAGCTATTCAGACCGGTCAAGGCTTGGGTATGCAAACTTTAGATCAATGTTTAAAGGAGTTAGTAGAAAAAGGCATTGTCAGCAGGCAAGAAGCGCAAAGCAAAGCAGCAAACCCAGATTCACTGTAACTTACATAATAAATACCAATAAGAATACTTTAGGAGATATAAATGGATCGCGATAAGGCCATAAAATTCATGCATGATTTATTACGCATGTTAAAAACCAAAGGCGGGTCAGATCTTTATATTACTGCCGGTGCGCCACCATCAATGAAAATTGACGGTAGATTAACAGCCGTATCTAAACAAAAGTTATTGCCAGAGCACTCGCTAACCTTGACGCGTGCTTTAATGAATGAAAAGCAACTAAGCCAGTTCGAGTCAACTAATGAGTCAAACTTTGCGATTAGCTTGCCTGGTGTATCCCGTTACCGTGTCAATGCTTTTGTTCAGCGTGGCAGTGTAGGCATGGTAATACGTATTATTACGGCTGATATTCCACAGTTCGACGATCTGCGTATTCCTGAAGTTTTAAAAAGTGTATCAATGACTAAACGCGGTTTAGTGATTGTTGTGGGTGGTACGGGTTCAGGTAAATCTACTACCTTAGCGTCAATGATTGATTACCGTAATGTGAATAGCCTTGGTCACATCATTAGTATTGAAGACCCTATCGAATACGTGCATAACCATAAAGGTTGCATCGTAACCCAGCGCGAAGTCGGTACCGATACTGAAGATTGGGATATTGCACTTAAAAATACTTTACGCCAAGCACCAGACGTTATTTTAATTGGTGAGGTGCGAGAAGCTGAAACCATGGAGCACGCGCTTGCTTTTGCTGAAACAGGTCATTTATGTCTTTGTACATTGCATGCTAATAGTACAAACCAAGCACTTGATCGTATTATCAACTTCTTCGGTGAAGACCGTCGTGAACAGCTGCTTATGGATTTATCCTTAAACTTAAAAGCAGTCGTTTCTCAGCGCTTATTAAAAACAAAAGATGGCAAAGGCCGTCGTGCAGCTGTAGAGGTTATGCTTAATACACCGCTAATGTCAGACTTGATTTTGAAAGGTGAAATTCCTGAAATGAAGGAGTTAATGAAGAAGTCTAAAGAGTCAGGCATGCAAACTTTCGATATGGCTTTATATGACCTCATACAAGACGGCGCTATTGATATGACTGAAGGCATGAAAAATGCCGACTCAGAAAATGACCTTCGCTTACGCTTAAAGTTAGAAGGTAATTCTTCAGGTGCATCAGAATTGATGGATGAAGTTGGTGATTTGAAAATTCAAGGTTAATTATGAAAGCTTTAGAACCCTATTTAAAATTAATGGCTAAAAAAGAAGCCTCTGATTTATTTTTTACTACAGGTGCTTTTCCTAGTGTAAAAATTAATGGCGTGATAAAGCCTGTTGGGCAATCTAAGCTTATGCCTGGCAAAATTAAAACCTTAGCATACAGTTTCTTAACTGAGCGTCAAATTGCTGAATTTGAAGATCGTTTAGAGCTTGATTTAGGCATGAGTATTACAGACCTTGGTCGTTATCGTATAAATGTTTATATGCAACGTGGCGAAGTGTCTATGGTTATTCGTTACATTAAGATGGGCATACCTCAAATTGCTGAT
>CAYZLE010000010.1:0-16876 GCA_964479305.1 uncultured Gammaproteobacteria bacterium
CCGTGAATAATTTCTTCTAAAACACCATCTTCTTCAGACGGTACTTCTAGCATGATTTTATCTGTTTCTAGTTCGCAGATAATTTCGTCACGACTAACGGCTTCGCCTGGTTGTTTATGCCATACAGCTACAGTAGCGTCGGCAACCGATTCTGGGAGTGTAGGTACTTTGACTTCAGTGGTCATTTTATTTTCTCGTTGCTATTTGCGGTTAAGTTAATTAAATATAGTTTGTTTAGTCGTTAAAAGCTTGTTTTACTAAAGCTTCTTGTTGTTTCTTATGCACAGAGGCTAGGCCAACAGCTGGTGAAGCCGAAGCTTCGCGACCCGCATACGCTAAGTCTACCTTGCCGGTAACTTTGCGAATGTTGTGCTGTGTTGTGTACCAAGCGCCTTGGTTCATTGGCTCTTCTTGACACCATGAAGCCGTTTTTACGTTTTTGTACGACGTAAAGATCTCTGCTAACTCTTTCTCAGGGAAAGGATAAATTTGCTCTAAACGAACAATGGCAACATCGTCACGCTTATGTTCTTTACGGTAGTCGTCTAGGTCGTAGAAAACTTTACCGCTACATAAGATGAAGTGTTTTACTTTATCTTTCTTGCTGATGCTATCGTCTAGTACGTTATGGAACTTACCATTTGTTAGGTCTTCAAGTGAGTTTACGGCAGATTTGTGACGTAAAAGACTCTTAGGAGACATAACGATTAATGGTGCGCGCCATGGACGTAGTGCTTGACGACGTAACATGTGGAAACACTGTGCAGGTGTAGATGGAACACACACTTGCATGTTGTTTTGAGCACAAAGTTGTAAGAAGCGTTCTAGGCGAGCAGATGAATGCTCAGGGCCTTGACCTTCGAAACCGTGAGGCAGCAACATGGTTAAGCCGCATAAACGACCCCATTTTTGCTCGCCAGAGCTGATGAATTGGTCGATAACCACTTGTGCGCCGTTAACGAAATCACCAAATTGTGCTTCCCAAATCACGAGTGATTTAGGATCAGTTGTTGCGTAGCCGTATTCAAAACCTAGTACCGCTTCTTCAGATAATAAAGAGTCGATAACTAAGAAGTTTGACTGGTCTTCACTTAAGTTACGTAAAGGAATGTACGGTTCGCCTGTATTTTGATCGTGTACAACAGCGTGACGGTGGAAGAATGTACCACGGCCGCAATCTTGTCCACTTAGACGTACTGGTGAGCCTTCAGTTACTAAGCTTGCGTAAGCCATCGTTTCTGCAAAACCCCAGTCTAGCGGTAATTCGCCAGCAGCCATTTTCTTACGGTCGGCAATAATTTTGCCTACGCGGTTATGTGGCTTAACACCTTCTGGAAGTGTAGTTAAATTATCGTTTAACTCACGTAGTCTTTTCA
Organism: uncultured Gammaproteobacteria bacterium; assembly: GCA_964479305.1. GTDB lineage: Bacteria > Pseudomonadota > Gammaproteobacteria > HTCC5015 > HTCC5015 > JAHDBX01. Next base: position 1,377 of record CAYZLE010000010.1, read on the forward strand.
GTGTGATGTTGCTGTCGTAAAGCGCAGTCCAAGTCTGGTCAATATGAGGTGCCCAGTTGGCTACAAATTTCTTGTCTTCTGCTGACATTTCTGTGATGTATTCTTGAACACATTCACCCGCGTCCATTTTGGCGCGGTAAGCATCAGTAATGTCTTTAACAGCATTTGCGTCTAGTGTGCCGTTAGCTACTAGCTTGTCGGCATACAGTTTGCGTGTTGTAGGAAGCTTTTTAATGACTTGATACATCATTGGCTGTGTTGCTGATGGCTCATCTGCTTCGTTATGGCCATGACGGCGATAACAAACTAGATCGATTACTACGTCTTTTTTGAATTTCAAGCGGTAATCTAAAGCAATTTGAGTCACAAGGATAACGGCTTCAGGATCATCACCATTAACATGGAAGATTGGAGCGTTAACCATTTTCGCAACGTCAGTACAATATAGAGTAGAGCGCGAATCTTTTTGGTTACTTGTTGTAAAGCCAACTTGGTTGTTTACAACGATGTGCACAGTACCCTTGGTTGAGTAACCACGAGACTGAGACATGTTTAATGTTTCCATTACAACGCCTTGACCCGCAAACGCTGCATCACCATGAATGATGATAGGCATAACTTGTGAGCCATCGCTATCTTCGCGACGATCTTGACGTGCACGTACTGAGCCTTCGGCTACAGGTGCAACAATTTCAAGGTGAGAAGGGTTAAATGCTAGCGATAGGTGAGTTGTGCCACCTGGTGTGCTTACGTCTGATGAGTAACCCATGTGGTATTTAACATCGCTAGATTTGTCGCCTACTACTGCAGTTGACTTGCCTTCGAATTCGTTAAATAAGTCACCGGCAATTTTACCCATGATGTTAATTAGAACGTTTAAGCGACCACGGTGAGCCATAGCAATAACGATTTCTTTCTGGCCAGATGCGCCGCCACGTTGAATCATTTCTTGCAGCATGGCAATCATGCTTTCGCCACCTTCTAGTGAGAAACGTTTTTGACCTACATATTTAGTATGTAGATATTTCTCTAAACCTTCAGCTGCGCTAAGGTTTTTAAGGATTTCAGTTTTTTCTTCAGCAGAAAAGTTAGGTGTAGCACGAACGCTTTCAATGCGTTGTTGTAACCAAACACGTTCTTCAGATTCAACAATATGTGCGTATTCTGAAGCAATAGAGCCACAGTACGTGTCAGTTAGAATAGAAAGAATGTCTTTTAAGCTTGCTGTTTCTGGGCCGTATAACGAGCCATTAGCAAATTCGGTGTTTAAATCCGCTGAGCTTAGTTGGTGATGCTCAAGGGTTAAGTCGGCAACAAATGCTTTTTCTTCATTTGGGCCTTTAATTGGGTTGGTATCAGCATGTTGATGACCGCGAGCTCGGTATGCTTGGATAAGTTGTAAAACGCGAACTTGTTTACGCTCGTGTTCTAAATTACCGCTATCGCCACCTGCTGCAGGTACGCCTGTAATTTGGCGGAAGTAATCTTTAATATCACTATGTGGTACATCAGATACTGGGTTGTTGGCAGCTAGCGAAGAAAAGATTTCTTGCCATTCTGAGTCAACGTTTTGAGGGTTTTCTAAATAAAGTTCGTACTTTTCTTCTAGATAAGCAGCGTTGCCACCATCTAAGTAAGAGTCTGCCCAAGAGTCGAGCATGGATTTGTCGCGCATATTTGACGCCATTTTTGTTTCACCCGTGTGAAATTGTGTTATTTAAAGTTAAAGCTCAGCGTGTTTTATTTCTGAAAAAGAAGGTTTTTCTTTGCAGAATTAAAGCAAAAATATTACAAAAGTATGAATTGCTAATAAAACGTTTGCATTGTACGGAAAAATATAGGGTTTGTTTACTAATTTATGTGTATTTTTGTGCTTTTTTTGAGTTTTTTTAAAAAGAGCAAAGGAATGTCTTTTTTCAGTGCAGTTGTAAAGGGTTTTTGCTTGTTTTTGGGGCTCTAAACGCCCGATTACGGGCGTTTAGCTTCCAAAATAACTAAAAATTAAATAGCTTCTACCAAGTTTGTTACGCGTTCAGTAATTTCGCTGATTTCGCCTTCGCCAGACAATGTTTTCAAAATGCCTTTATTGTCGTATAAATCAATTAAAGGTGCTGTTTGTTCTTGATAAACATTTAGGCGGTTACGTACGGTTTCTTCATTGTCATCAGCTCGGTGAGTTAGGCCCTCATGGCCACATGAATCACACTTATCATCTTGCTTAGGTGCAGAAAAGTGAACATTGAAGATTGCGCCGCAGTTATCACAGCTTCTACGGCCAGTAATACGCTTAATGATTAGGTCAAAGTCAACATCGAAGTGTATTGCGGCCTGTAAAGGCTTACCTTCTTGTTCTAAAAGCAGGTCTAGCGCTTCGGCTTGAGATGTGTTGCGTGGGAAGCCATCTAGTATAAAGCCTTTGTCTGTGTCTTTTTCAGATAGACGATCACGAATAATACCTAGAACTAAGTCATCAGATACGAGTTCACCCGCTTCCATTACGGCTTTGGCTTTTTTGCCCAGTTCTGTGCCCGCTGCAACAGCGCCACGAAGAAGGTCACCTGTAGATATCTGAGGGATGCCAAATGTGTCCATAATAAATTTGGCTTGTGTGCCCTTGCCTGATCCAGGTGCGCCTAGTAAAACAATTCTCATATTGATCTCTCTAATCAGTTCTCTGATTTTCTCTAATTCGGCGGTAAAACATACCGTAGTTAAAATTTCGTGGCTAAGTATACCGTAAATAGGAGGTTTGCTCGTGTTAAGATGCATTTTTAGTTGCAAATAGTATTATTTATAATGGATGTAGTTGATCACCACAGTCATCAACGTATTTTTAAAATTAGAGCCATAGTCACTTTTCTTGCCTGTGTGCTGTTGTTTTTGATACTTTTGCTGCGATTGGCTTTCTTGCAACTAGAGGGCCATGAGCATTTTCAGGCCTTATCTAAAAATAACCGTGTAAAACTGTTAGCCATTCCGCCACCACGTGGCTGGATATTTGACCGCAATGGTGAAGTGTTAGCGCAAAACATTCCTAGTTTTCGTTTAGAAATTGTAAAAGGCAAAGTCGATGATATTGATGAGACTTTAGCTGGCTTGAGTGAAATCTTTACTTTTACCGAAAGTGAATTGCAACGCTTTAAGCGCTCTAGCCGAAGAGGCGGGCATTTTAAAAGTGTGCCTATTAAATTTAATTTAAATGAGCACGATGTAGCAACTTTTGCTGTGCAAAAGCATCGTTTTCCAGGTGTTGAAATTGTAGGTTACTTGCTGCGTGATTACCCTCATAAGTCATTAGGTGCACATGCTATTGGCTACGTAGGTCGAATTAACCAAAAAGATCAAAAGCGTATTGACGAAGACCCTGACTTAAAAGCCAACTACAGCGCAAGTACGCACATTGGTAAGACGGGTATTGAGCAATTTTACGAAGAAGCTTTGCATGGCAAGGCGGGTCACCAAACGGTTGAAGTGAATGTGCAGGGTCGTGTGATTCGTGTGCTTGATCGAGTTGAGGCAGTGTCGGGGCAAAACCTATTTTTAACGATTGATAAAGATTTGCAGATAGCTGCGGAAAAAGCCTTGGGCGGTGAAACGGGCGTTGCGTTGATGATGGATGTGAAAAGCGGTGAGATACTGGCATTTGCTAGCATGCCTACATTTGACCTGATGTCGTTTGTTAACGGTATTGGTTTTGAAGATTATGCAAAACTCCGCGACGATACTGAGCTGCCATTATTTAACCGTGTAACTCGAGGCCGCTATCCGCCTGGGTCTATATTGAAGCCATTTATTGGTTTGGGTGCCCTAGAAAGAAGACGACCTTTTGCTTCGGAAGGTTTGTACTGCAAAGGTTATTATCAAATTGGTAATGACACTAGTAAACATAAATACCGAGATTGGAAAAAGAGCGGTCATGGTTTTGTTGACCTTCATGATTCAATTGTTGAGTCATGCGATGTGTATTTTTATGAGCTGAGCTTGCACCTCGGTATTAATACTATTCACGACATACTGACTGGGTTTGGTTATGGTGAAAAAACCGGTATTGATTTGCGCGGTGAAAAAGCAGGTTTAATTCCAAACCGAGAATGGAAGAAACGCACTTATAAAAAGTCGTGGTACAAAGGTGAAACTTTAATTTCAAGTATTGGCCAAGGGTTTATGTTGGCTACCCCTTTGCAGATGCTGAGTTCTACAGCTACATTGGCAAGCAGTGGTGAGCGGGTGAAGCCGCATTTGTTATTGCGTGCTGAAAATAATCAAGGTGACTTGTTGAGCGAATTTGATCCAAGAGTAGAGAATAGGCCTGTTGTAAATGAAAGAGCATGGAACGAAATTCGACATGCTATGAAGGGCGTTATTCACGGCTATAAAGGTACCGCGAAAAAAATTGCAGATAGGCGTTACACCATTGCCGGAAAAACAGGAACAGCTCAGGTAAAAAGTATTGCGCAGGATGCCACTTATGACGCTGAAAAATTATTAAAGAAACAACGTGACCACGCTTTGTTTGCTGGTTATGCACCGGCAGAAAATCCAGAAGTCGCTGTGATGGTTTTAGTAGAGAACGGCGGCAGTGGTGGTGCGGTAGCAGCACCTATGGCAAAAAAATTATTTGATGCTTATATGCTAGATAAAAAGAGAGCGCCTTAATGGAAAAGTCTAGACGAAGTACGGTAAAAAGTATGGGGCAGTTTTTAAAGGTTGATATCTTAATGCTGTTCTTGATGCTTATTTTAATAGGCGTTGGCTTAATGGTTTTGTATAGCGCGGTTCAGGGCAATATGCAGGTCGTACAAAAACAAATTATTCGCTTAGGTGTGGGTTTGCTGGTTTTGTTTGTTGTGGCACAAGTGCCGCCAACTGCATTGCGATTTTTTAGCCCGCCAGTTTACGTTTTTGGCTTGATTTTATTGGCGTGCGTATTGTTGTTTGGTGTAGAGGGTAAAGGAGCGCAGCGTTGGATAAGTTTGGGTTTTGTGCGTGTGCAACCCTCAGAATTAATGAAGCTAGCGATGCCAATGATGGTGGCGTGGTTTTTGTCGAATAAAAAATTACCACCATCTTTAAAACATATTTTTGTATCCTTAATTATTGTGTTTGTTCCGACTTTAATGATTTTAAAACAGCCAGATTTAGGGACATCAATTCTGGTGGCAGCATCAGGCATTATTGTTATATTTTTGGCGGGTGTTTATTGGCGTTATATAGCCGCGGCGATTGTAGCTTGTATGGCAGCTGCACCTGCATTTTGGGCGAGCATGCATGCTTATCAGAAGCAACGAGTAATGACTTTATTGAACCCAGAAAGTGACCCGCTTGGTTCTGGTTATCATATTATTCAATCAAAAATTGCGATTGGTTCAGGTGGTTTGTTTGGCAAGGGTTGGCTGAACGGCACGCAGTCGCATTTAGACTTTTTGCCGGAACGACATACTGATTTTATATTTTCAGTTTTTAGTGAAGAGTTCGGTTGGTTTGGTGTGTTGTTATTGTTGTTGCTGTATGTGTTGATTGTTTTGCGGGGTTTGGGAATTGCCGTTAAAGCGCGAGATGATTATAGTCGTATGTTGGCCGGCAGTATTAGTCTAACCTTTTTTGTATATTTGTTTGTGAATGTGGCGATGGTGACTGGTTTAGTGCCAGTAGTGGGCGTTCCTTTGCCTTTAGTGAGTTACGGCGGTACATCTTTTGTCACATTAATGATTGGTTTTGGTATGCTTATGTCTATTGCTAGCGACAAGCGTATGATAGTTAGATAATTTTTAAGTAGGTTTAGGTAAATGATGAAAAAAATTTCCGCAACAATTTTAGTGTTAAGTCTTTTAAGTTTTAGCTTTCTTTGGTCAGGCTCGGCTATGGCTGATATTGATTACGAAAAGTCTTATGATAAACGACCTGAGGTGAAGGCTTTTATTGCCGAGATGGTAGTTAAGCATGGCTATACACAAGAACATTTGATGCGCTTATTTAGTCAAGTAAAACCTAAACGAAAAATTTTAGAGGCAATGAGTAAGCCTGCTGAAAGAACGCTAAATTGGACACGCTATCGTAAGATATTTTTAAAGCAAGATCGTATTGCGATGGCTGTTGATTTCTGGAAAGAGAACGAAGAGATTTTAGCAAAGGCAGCTAAGGAATTTGGCGTGCCTGAAGAAATTATGGTTGGCATTTTAGCGGTGGAAACAAAGTTTGGCCGTGTAACTGGCAAGCATACAGTTTTTGATTCTTTAGCAACTTTGGCTTTTGATGGAAAGCGTAGAAATAAGTTTTTTAGAGGTGAGCTAGAAAGCCTGTTAATTATGGCAAAAGAAGAAGGTTTTGATGCACGAAGCATTAAAGGTTCTTATGCTGGTGCGATGGGTATGCCGCAGTTTATTTCTAGCAGCTACCGCGCTTATGCTATCGACTATGATGGCGATGATAAGCGTGATTTGTTTGGCAGTATTCCCGATGTAGTAGGTAGTGTGGCGAATTACTTTAAGCGTCATGGTTGGGTTGAAGGGGCTCCCATTACGCAGCCAATTAAACCAACAAGATCGATGGTGAAAAATGACACTACTTGCGGTGCGTACGGCGTGCGTTTAAATAGTGATGTTGCGAGCATCCGCAAAAAAGGTATTCAAATTAATACAAGTTACGGCATGAAAGATAAAGCAACCATTCTTTGTTTAGAAACAAATGATGCGAATGAATATTGGTTAGGCTTGAAAAACTTTTATGTAATTAGCCGTTACAACCATAGTGTTATGTATTCAATGGCTGTTTACCAATTAAGTGAAGAGATTAAGAAAAGTTATTTAGGTAAGTAACCGTGAAAAGGATGCTGGCTTTTAAATTTAGCATTTTTTTCTTGGTGATTATTGCTGTTTCATCATGTTCACTTTTCTCTAGTAAAGATTCTGGCGGTGGCAAGTTTGACGAAAGTAAAATAAAGCCTGTTGTTGTTAAGTATGAACCTAAGAGTCGTGGTGGCAATCCAAAGTCATATGTGGTTTTTGGCAAACGTTATTATGTAATGCCTTCTGCTAAAGGCTATGATGAAGTAGGTAAGGCTTCGTGGTACGGTAAAAAATTCCACGGCAATAATACATCTAACGGCGAAGTTTATGACATGTATCAATTGTCAGCTGCGCATAAAAGTTTGCCACTGCCTACTTATGTTGAAGTCACTAATTTAGATAATAAGCGTAAGTTGATTGTACGTGTAAATGATCGAGGACCTTTTCATGGTTCGCGCATTATAGATTTATCATATGCTGCAGCTACCAAGCTGGGTATGGTGAATACAGGTGTGGCAAATGTTCGAGTTAGGGCTCTAACGCCTGGTCAGTAGTTTAGCGCTTTAGGCTTTTTGTTTGGCTATTTCTATATTCAAGAGTACAGTTGAGAGGGCTTTGTCGAAAAGCTTATCTTGAGGGATGACTTGAGAACGTTCGCATTCAAGTTCATTGATAAAGGATTTCACATCTTTAATTCGTGTTTCTGTTCCTGTTCCATCAATAAAAATAACCTGGGCGGTTTCTTCAGATATTGAAAGTATTTTTAAACGTCTAGTGCCAAGTTGTTTGCCTAAATAAACTTCACACATTGCGCCTTCTTTAGCCTCTTCAGGCATAGATTTAACTAGTGCTGCATTAGCTGCTAAATGTTCGGTTTCAAGACTAGAGTCGCTGTCGCCTTCGATTGTGATATCTGGGTTGGCATGTGCGTAGGACAAAGGGTCGCGACCGTCATCTTTCGTTTTTTCCATCTCTGGGCGACGGCGTTTATATTCCTCGGCACGTTTTTTATAAATATACTTTAGGCCGTTTAGTAAATCTCTTTGATCTTCTTTTTGTAAAACTTTAGCAAGTAATTTTTGTGCATCGCCAAGTAATCCTGGCGCTTGCTTAAGTATCCTTTTTAAAGAGTAAACAGATGTTTGTGGCTGAACGCTCTCAATTATTTTTCGAAAGGTATGAATGGCGCTGTGCCATTGTTTACTGTCTTTTCCAGCTTTTACATGAAGCTGTAAAAATAAAGGGGTAAAGCCTTTTAAAACTAGCTCGTATATTTGTCGAGGTAGCTGTTTGTTAGCTATGTAACCGTGTAACTCGTCAAGTACACGTTTTTTTAAGAAGCGCTTTTTGGCTTCTTTCTTTGCTACACTTTTAGCAGAGTCTGATCTTTTTTTGGCTTCTGCTTTGAGCTTGTGTTGTTCCGAAGTGACTTTTTCTAATATGTTCTCAAATACGTCTAGGTTTTCATCAAACTTATTTAGGATGAATTTAATAATGGTTTGAATCCAAGTGAAGTTTGGGTCTTGTTCGTCATCTACGGGTAGACCAATCTCAGCTAGTAGGTTTAAAACTTTCCTAGCAGGGTGTTGGGTGTGTTTTAAAATACTAATATCGAGCAAGGCAACTTTAAGGTAGGGTACTTGCAGTCGTGTAATTTCGTTGGTGACTAATATATCAATATTTGTATCGTCTGAGATCGCATCAAATAGTTTTTTGATTAAGTTGGCTGTGTTCAGTTGTGTTGGTGTCAGGCTGTGGTCACCAATTGCTTCTTGAATTTGGCTATGGAGATCCAGATTATCATGCGAGGCGTCAAAGTAATCCAGCTGAACAGTATCACGTTGTATTTCAGATAAGTGCTCAATAAGGCTTTGGTCGCTGATTGGTTTGCCGCTAGATTTTGTATCACCGCCCTCGGGTGTTTTACTAGACAAGTATTGGTACAGCAGGCGAGAAACAACTGTATTGCCACCATAGTTTAGAGTGCTTGGTTTCAGCTTAGCAATAGGTATGGCTTCGCCATCAAAGTCTTCGTCAGGGTCGTCATTATACAATTCATGCTGAATTGTTTCGTCAAGTTGATCGAGTTCGGCGCTTAGCGTCTGTGTTTTAATTAAAGATTTTTTAGATAAGTTCTTGTGGTTTAAGTCGTAAGACTTAGAAGATGGGTTTTCAAAACTCGATAAAATATTATTGTGTTCTAATATAAATAATAATTTGCCATAAATATCTGGCAGCTCTTTTTCAAGAACATCTCTTAACTGTGCGAAAAGAGGGGTGCGAACATCTTTACTAATATTTTGTTCTAAAAGCATGTTGTGCCAAACATCGAAAAGTAATCGTGGTTGAATGGCTTTGGGTTCTGCCTCGTTTGCAAAGTCTTGACTGGTTCTAATGATGCCTTTTTTTATGGCTGTAATTTCAGCGCTATTTTGGTCAGCCAGTCCTTTGCATAAGTCATGTAGTTGTATAGATTCGCTGAGAGCAGAGTCGTCAACTAGCGATAAGCTTGAGGACAGTTCATCTGTTTCATCTAAGTCAATTTTTCCAGATAAAATTAAATTAATTTGCTGGCGAAAATTTTGAACGATATGTTCTTTGGAGTCACTTAGATGTGCAAAACCTTCTTCTGTTTCTGGTGAAGATTTACGCTTGGCGATAATGTCTGGGTTATCTAATAATATTTTAATCGAGACACTAGCAGCTTTCCTGATGTCTTCATCAAGAGAGTTGAGAATCTGGTTAAAAATTATAGCCTTGTCAGATGTCATTTTTCATCCTTGTATATCTTTATCTCTTTATTCGCCATTAAGTTCGTAAGCTTATGGTTTGCCAGTTTTGTTGGCTAGCGTGTTCGCGTAATTTATCATCAGGATCCACGGCAATGGCTTCATCAACGGTTTCTAACAATGGGATATCATTGTGAGAGTCACTATAAAACCAAGAGTAGCCAAGTTCTAGTGCATGATGTTTCAGCCAAGCATTTAGGCGTTTAATTTTGCCATCTTGAAAACAGGGTGTTCCCGATACTTTGCCCGTGTATGCATTATTGCACCATTCTGGTTCGGTGCCTAATAAATGAGGTATATTCAGACGCTTAGCAATGAGCGAGGTGACGAAGGTATTTGTTGCTGTAATAATCATTACAGTGTGCCCTTGGTCAGTATGCGATTGAACCAGCTTTTGCGCTGCAGGCAACATAATAGGTTCAATTTCAGTGTCCATAAACTCATCTCTTAGAGAAATGAGCGTTTTGTAGTCATTGTCCGCAAGAGGCTTTAATGAAAACGCCAAAAATTCGTATATGTCTAAGCAACCATTTTTATAATCGTCGTAAAACTGCTGATTTTTTTCAGAATAGTATTGTTTGTCTACAACACCTTTCTTTACAAGGAACTCGCCCCAGGCGTGATCACTGTCACCAGCAATTAATGTGTTATCGAGATCAAAAATAGCAAGTTTTGTGGACATAAGTTCTAAAGTAAGCTTGTAGTTAGTCTTTGGTTTTGAAACAATGGTTAGTAGTTTACGCATTTTAGGTTTTTATTACCAATGATTGATGAGAATGGTTATAGGTTCAATGTTGCTATCATTTTAGTCAATGATAAAGGCCAGGTGGCTTGGTTTAAGCGCAAAGGGCAGTCTTCTTCTCAGTTTCCGCAAGGTGGAGTGAATGAAGATGAGAGCCTAGAGCAGGGCATGTTTCGTGAATTAGCCGAAGAAACAGGCCTAGAAGAGCGCCATGTGGAGCTTTTAGGGCGAACTTCCGATTGGTTGTATTACGACCTACCTAGTCAGCACATTAAAGAAGATGGTATTTGTATTGGCCAAAAGCAGATGTGGTTTTTGCTTAAATTAAAGGCTGACGATTCACATATCAACTTATCATCAACAAGCGATCCAGAGTTTGAGTCTTGGCAATGGGTTGAAAAGCAACAAGCTGTAAACGAAATCATTTACTTTAAACAAGACGTTTATAAGCGTGCGCTAGCAAGCTTAGAGTCGCTATGGCCGTGATATGTTAAACGCACTTGGCCTTATAGTTCAACGCGTTAATGTCTCGCCTAATTTAGAAACGGCGATGAGTGAGCTTGTGGGTGGCGTTTATGAAGAGCTGTCTCCAGATGTATGTTCAGTCTATTTAATTGACCCTGAAACCCAAGAGCTTGTATTGCTTGCCAGTGAAGGCTTAAGCCAAGATGCGGTTGGTAAAATTCGTTTAAGTTTTGACGAAGGTTTAGTGGGCTTAGTGGCCCAGCGTGGCGAGCCTATCAATATCGCCGATGCCGACAAGCATCCGCGTTACAAATTGTTTGAAGAGGCCAATGAGGAAGATTTTCATGCTTTCTTAGGTGTGCCTATTATCCACTATGGTCACACAGTAGGTGTTTTAGTTATTCAGCAAGAAAAAGTTGAAGCTTATAGTGGTGATGTTACCTCCTTTTTAATAACACTTGCTGCGCAGTTGTCTGGTGCGATTAATAAAGCCAGTTTAAGTGGCGATATTGCCCGTATGGAAAGCGGTGAGTTGATTAGCAAAACCTACTACGGTTTGCCTGGCTCGCCAGGTTTGGTGTCGGGTGAAGCGGTTGTTATTTATAACAAAACGAAATTAGACACGGTTCCTGATAGAGAAATTGAAGACGTTGATGGCGAAATAAAAAAGTTTAATGCGGCCGTTCGTGTAGTTAAAGATGAAATGGTTAGCTTAAGCGCTGAAATGGAAAAGATTTTGCCTGGCGAAGAGCATGCTGTTTTTGATGCCTACGCCATGATGCTGTCTAGCGGCTCACTTCTTGATGACACTATTGCAGGCATTAAAGCAGGTAATTGGGCTGCTGGTTCTTTGCGTAAAACGATTGAAGAGCATTCAAAAATATTTGCCGCCATGAGTGACCCTTATTTACGTGAGCGAGCAGATGATATTCGTGATTTAGGTTCGCGTATTATCTCCAAATTAAAAGTGACAGGCGCGCGTGAAAGTGATTGGCAATTCCCCGAGAATGGTATTCTTGTGGGTGATGAAATAACGGCGACTCAGCTTGGTGAAGTGCCTGTTGACCGTATAAAAGGTATTGTGTCGGTTCACGGCTCAACAACTTCACACGTTGCTATTTTGGCAAGAGCTATGCAAATACCTTGTGCAATGGGTGTTGCTGACTTGCCTGTCTCCCGTATTGAAGGGCATGAAATTATTATTGACGGCTATGAAGGCCAGGTAATTGTTGAGCCTTCACAAGAAGTTTATGATCGTGTTAACTATTTAATAATAGAAGAGCAAGAACTTACCGAAGAGCTGAAAGAGATTGCCAGTTTGCCGGCAGAAACTAAAGACAAGCATCGCGTAACACTGTTTGCCAATACCGGCTTGTTATCGAATGTTAGTCCGCTCATTATTAATGGCGCTGAAGGTGTGGGTTTATACCGTACCGAAGTCTTATATCAAATGCGCTCCCAGTTCCCAAGTGAAAAAGACCAAGTAAATGTTTACCGTGAGCTGCTTAGCAACATGCACCCGCGGCCCGTTGTTTTGAGAACCTTGGATGTTGGTGGAGATAAGGCTTTAGACTATTTTTCTTTTGAAGAAAGTAATCCATTCTTAGGTTGGCGCGGTATTCGTTTAACCCTTGATCACCCAGAAGTTTTTATTATTCAATTACGAGCCATGATTATTGCCGACGTTGAATTGAATAACTTGCGAATCATGTTTCCAATGGTGAGTAATGTAGAAGAGGTGATTCAATCTTCTGCGCTTGTTGATCAGGTAATGGAAGAGTTGCTAGAAGAAGGTTATAAAGTAAAACGACCTCAACTAGGTGTGATGATCGAAGTGCCGGCGAGTGTTTTACTGATTCGCTCATTTGCGCCCTACATTGATTTTGTTTCTATTGGCTCGAATGATTTAACGCAATATATGCTAGCAGTTGATCGAAATAATGAAAGTGTGAGTAAGCTTTATGACTCGTTTAGCCCCGCTATGATTATGGTGATTAAGCGAGTTGTTGAAGATGCACGTGAACATAATTTACATGTGAGTATTTGCGGTGAGTTTGCGGCAGACCCGTTAGGTGCCGTTTTGCTATTGGCAATGGGTTTAGACAGTTTAAGTATGAGTGTTGGTGCACTTGGGCGTGTAAAACGCGTAATACGTAATATTACCAAGGCAGAAGCCGATGCTGTTTTGGCTGATGTGCTTGAAATGAATTGCAGCGCTGAAATTCGTCAACGTATTACGCACGAACTCGAAAGTCGCGGTTTGTCTGGTTTAATACGAGCGGGTAAATAAGCTAAATATTAACTAAATAAGGCTTAAGCCCTTAAAAAACGAGGCATAAATTGCCACTTCCTAAGCGCAAAGGTCTATAATTGCGTTTTTTATACTATAGATAACCATGAAATTTAAGGCTGCTGTTGTTGGTGGTACAGGTTACGCTGGCGTTGAGCTATTGCGTTTACTTGCAGAACACCCAAATGTTGAACTCACAAGTGTGACCTCTAGAGGAGACGCAGGTAAGCCTGTGGCTGAAAACTTCCCTAGTTTGCGTGGCTTGGTAAATTTGGCTTTTATAGAGCCTAATGTAGATCAGCTTTGTGAACACGATGTTGTGTTTTTTGCGACCCCACATGGTATCTGTATGGATATGGCGCCAAAGCTTGTAGCAAAAGGTGTGAAAGTTATCGACCTGGGTGCAGATTTTAGAATTAATAATGTGTCGGTGTGGGAGCAATACTACAATATGCCTCATACATGCCCAGACCTAATCAGTGATGCTGTATATGGTTTGCCAGAAGTACATCGTGAAGATATTAAAAAGGCGCAGTTAGTCGCTAACCCCGGCTGTTATCCAACCGCTACTATTTTGGGTTTGAAGCCTTTGCTTGAAAATAACTTGGTAAATATAGAGCAAGTGATTGTTGATGCTAAGTCGGGCGTAAGTGGTGCGGGTAAATCGGCGAAAATCCCTAACTTATATACTGAAGTTTCTGAGGACTTTAGAGCTTACGGTGTTGCAGGGCATAGACACTCTCCTGAGATTGCTGAACAGCTAAGCATGCTGGCTGGTAGTGATGTGGGTTTAACATTTGTGCCACATTTGTTGCCTATGATTCGTGGCATACTTTCAACAATATATACCTCGTTGAATGATACAAAAGCTAATATAAACAGTTTGCAAAGCCTGTATGAAAAAACCTACAAAGGCGAAGCTTTTATTGATGTTCTACCACAGGGCATGTTGCCTAATACTTCGAGTGTTAGAGGTAGTAATAAGTGCCGTATTTCTGTAAATACGCAAACAGCTAGTCAGTCTTTAATTGTGGTGTCGGTAATTGATAACTTATTAAAAGGCGCGTCAGGGCAGGCCGTTCAAAATATGAACTTAATGCTTGGTTTAGATGAATTAACAGGCATAGCGGCCGCATCGGTATATCCTTAAAATAATATGAATATTAAGAAAGGTAATACGTATACTGTTAAACGTAAGCGCAGCCCAAGGGCTGTTCGAGCTTTTTTAAGTGCTGCGGCTTTATTGGTTATATTAGGCGCCTCGTCTTTATATTTGTTTGCTCAATGGCGAGCTGGTTATTTATCTACCAATCACACAGTGACACTTGATAGACTAAATAAAGAAATAAAAGCTCTAGAAGCTAAAAGCAAAGAACATTTGTCTTTACGCGCCACAGCGGAGTCAAATGTGAAAATAGAGCAAGAGGTCAGCTCAAGCTTAAAAGAAAGGTTGGCTACTTTAGAGCAAGAAAACACACAGCTAAAAGATGATTTAGAGTTTTATGGTAGTTTGTTAGACCCTGCACAAAAGAAAGCAGGTTTACGCATAAATAAATTGAACATTCTTAAAGATAAGTTTACTAATAAGCAATCGTACAATTTAGTTTTAGCTCAGGTTCGTGGTGGTGATCGTTTTGTAAGTGGTAAGGTGTCTTTGCAGTTTAAAGGCGTGCAAAATGAAGAAACCGTGACCTATGAGATGAATGACGTAACAACAGAGAAAAGTGCGTCAGAGAAGTTTAGATTTAAGTACTTTCAAGTCTTAAATGGCGAGCTTGAGTTGCCCGCGAATTTTTACCCAAGTGCGGTTCGTGTGCAGGTTGAGCCTAGTTCTAAAAGAATCGAATCCATTGCAAATAATTTTGAATGGAAAAATATCGTTCAGTAAGGTGAGTTATGTTTAAAAGAAATAAAAATAGTAAAAACTTTAAAACAGCTAATGTAGAAACCATATTAGGTGCTAACACTGTTGTTGATGGTAATATTCATTTTGAAGGTGGTTTACACATTGACTGCAAGGTTAATGGCAACGTAACGTCATCGGATGATACCAACTCGGTGCTTATTTTGAGTGAGCATGGTGAGATTAATGGTGATGTAACAGTGCCTAAAGTTGTTGTTAACGGCACTGTAACCGGTGATGTGACTGCTTCTCATCATGTTGAACTTGCTTCGAATGGACGTGTTAACGGCAATGTTTATTACGCTATGTTTGAAATGGCAATGGGCGCAACAATTAATGGCAATATGGTGCATACACCTCAAAGTGAAAAGAAGTTACTAGAGCATCATAATGAAGAAGCTGATAAATAAAGCATAAAATATTTAAGCATTGAAAAATGTTAAATCACCCTTATATATCAAAAACAGACATAATTTGAGAACAAAATGACTACACAAGCAGATATGCAGAACTTTGAAGACTTACC
>CAYZLE010000011.1:0-16463 GCA_964479305.1 uncultured Gammaproteobacteria bacterium
ATAATGAAAACAGGGCAGCCAGACTCAGCTAAATTTTTAAGTGCCTCTAAGGCAGCGTTAAGGCCATGACGGTCATCGTCATCGCCCACCCAATACTCAATAAAGTCACCCAATATATAGAGTGACTTTGTATGGTCTTTTATCTCGCCCAGAAACTTGATGAACACATCTGTAGTTTGTGGGCGAGATTTATCTAGGTGTAAATCAGATATAAAGTAATGCGACATGTATTAAGCAATAGTCATTGATTCAATGATGATGTCTTCTACTGGTACGTCTTGGTGCATGCCAGCTCTTGAAGTTTGTGCTTTTTCAATTTTTTCTACAACGTCCATGCCATTTACTACTTTGCCAAACACACAATAATCGTAGCCATCCGGTGTAGCGTTTTTAAAGTTTAAAAAGTCGTTGTCTTTAGTATTAATGAAAAACTGTGAAGACGCTGAATCAGGGTCAGGGCGACGCGCCATCGCTAAAGTGCCATTGTCATTTTTTAAGCCGTTATCAGCTTCGTTCTTAATCGTGTCTTTAGTTGCCTTTTGTTCCATGCCTGGTTCAAAACCACCGCACTGAATCATAAAGTTAGGAATTACGCGGTGAAAAATAGTGCCGTTATAAAAACCATCGTTAATATATTGAATAAAGTTAGCACAAGTTAGCGGTGCTTCTTTTTCAAATAATTCAATTTCGATTGTGCCTAAGTTAGTCAGCATTTTTATCATGTGTAGAACCTGTTTAGTCTGTAAATTAAAGCCTAATAATAGCATAAAGCTATATGGTATTAGCTGGCTTTAGCTAGGCCCTTACGTGCTTGCTTAGCAGTGGCTGTAAATTTGACGTGTTAAATGTAAGCGTCATCTATTATAATAGGCCTTTGAAAATTATAGAGTCACTATGCTTCAGGTATACAACAGCTTATCGCGTAAAAAAGAAGAATTTGTTCCTATTCAAGAGAATAAGGTATCAATGTACGTTTGTGGTATGACGGTATATGACTTTTGCCATGTGGGGCATGCGCGCGTATTAGTGGTATTTGATGTTATTTATCGTCACTTAATGTCTTTAGGCTACGACGTGACTTATATCCGTAATATTACTGATATCGACGATAAAATTATTCAGCGTGCTGCTGAAAATGGTGAGTCGATTAATGAGCTTACAGAGCGTTTTATTGATGCCATGCATGAAGACTCAGATCGATTGTCTGTACTGTCGCCTACATTTGAGCCTAAAGCCACTGATAACTTAGACGCCATTATTAGCATGACTGAGACCTTGATTAGCAAGGGCCATGCTTACGCTGCAGATAATGGTGATGTTTACTATAGCGTCTCATCATTTGAAGGTTACGGTAAATTATCGGGCAAGAAGCTTGAAGACTTGCAAGCAGGTGCACGTGTGGATGTAGACGAAGTTAAACGTGATCCATTAGATTTTGTTTTATGGAAGTCTGCTAAAGCAGGCGAGCCATCATGGTCATCACCTTGGGGTGAGGGCAGACCGGGCTGGCATATTGAATGTTCAGCTATGTCGACTAAACAGCTAGGTCCACAATTTGATATTCACGGTGGCGGCCAAGATTTACAGTTTCCACACCATGAAAACGAAATTGCGCAAAGCGAGGCTTGCACAGGCCATAAATATGTAAATTACTGGATTCATAATGGCTTTGTACGTATTAACGAAGAAAAGATGTCTAAATCATTAGGTAACTTTTTTACCGTTCGTGACGTACTAGAACACATTAAGCCAGAAACACTGCGCTACTTTATTTTAGCGAGTCATTACCGTAGCCCTTTAAATTACTCAGAAGACAATTTGCAAAGTGCAGATGCCGCTTTGAATCGTTTTTACACTGCTTTAAATGATGTGACGGCAGCGGAAGTAAGTGCTGACTTTGGCAAAAAGTATAGAGATGCTTTTGCTAAGGCGATGAACGATGATTTTAATACACCAATCGCCTTATCTGTTTTGTTTGAGCTTGTAACTGAGCTAAATAAATTGAAATCATCTAACCCTCAAGAAGTGAGTCAACTTGCTGGTTTATTACTAGAATTGTCATCGGGCTTAGGCTTGCTAAGAGAAGACCCAACAGCCTTTTTGCAAGGTGGAGTCTCTGGTGACACCGATGGTTTAAGCAATGAGGCTATTGAGCAGTTAATTGTTGACCGTGATAATGCTAAAAAAGATAAAAACTGGGCTGAAAGTGATCGTATTCGCGATGAACTTAAAGCGCAGGGTATCGTACTGGAAGATTCAGCTGGCGGTACCACTTGGCGACGTGATAACGCAATTAAGGTTTAAAGCTATATCGGGTTTCAAATGAAGCTAGGCTTATACTTAGTCTTCAATGTCCTTAGCAAATGATTGCTCTATATTGGCAAGAACTTGCTCACCCTCATCTTGAACACTAATGCTTAAATCGTTTTCAATGACTTCAATGTTTATTACTGCTAATGCATGTTGTTTGCTTTCATACTTAGCGGTATAGACTAGCTGACCAATACTTTGCTCTTTACCTTCTGTATAAACTGAGTCGCCAACGCCAACGATAGCATCTTCAGCAAATGAAATATGGAACATACGTTTTTTGAGCTTGCCAAGGTATTTCATGCGCGCAACAATTTCTTGGCCGGGGTAGCAGCCTTTCTTGAAATTAACACCGTCGATGATATCGAGGTTGATCATTTGCGCTACAAACTCTTCGCTATTTTTCGCAAAAATATGTGGTAAGCCGGTTTTAATGTCGGCGGCTAGCCAGGCTTGAATACTGGCATCGTCGTCTTGATGGGTTGCCGATGGTTCACCAATCAAGAAATATCGTGATGAGTCGTTAGGGTGCTGGCAAATGACCTTATTGTCTTGTTGAATTACTGGCTTTGTATCGTTTAATGTGATGGAAAGTTGTTCAGCATCCTTTGCAGCAAAGCCGAATATAGGAGCCTGAGGCGAATAGTCACTTATGCTTACATCTGAGCGCATAACAAACATACTTAACCTTTTGACTAAAAAGGGGATTTGTTCGCCCGTGGTCACCAACAAATAATGATCTGCTAGCTTAATTAGCGTAAATACCGCATAAACTCGGCCTTTTGCTGAGTTATAGCTGCTTATTTGACGGCTATTATCGTTTAACAGGGTAATATCGTTGCTTAATTGGCTTTGTAGAAAGCTTGTGGCGTCAGTACCGCTTACTTTGATTGTGCCAAATTCTGAGGATAGTGCAGTCAGTGTTGTCATATTGTTTGTGTTTTTAGTTAGTGCCTTGTATTTGCGCTGTTTTTTGGGTATATACTATAGTAAATATACAGGCTTTTAGTTGAAGAAAGTACGCTAAGCCTTTACAATTCGCCCACGAATAATTTGTCATGCTATATATAGTTATAGAACTGGTATTTTCAATGGTTGAAAAAGTAAAATCTTCACAACTCAACGACTCTTGGACTGCTGGATTGTATGATAGCAAAGACAAACCGTCTTTATCAGAAACAAAGAAACAAAAAGACGAATTAGAAGAACGCGGTGGCCCTAAAGGTTTAGAGCCAACTCGCTATGGTGACTGGGAGAAATCCGGTCGCTGCATAGATTTTTAACTTAATATAAACTAGCCAAAGAGGTTACTGTGATCGATCCTAGTAAGCCACTCTCGCCGCACCTGCAAGTATATCGTTTGCCGATGTTGGCCTTGTTGTCAATAACCAACCGTATTACCGGTGTTGCATTATCATTTGCAATGGTGTTATTTCCATTTTATCTACTAGCTGCTGCTTATAACGCTGAGTGTTTCACTTGGATGCAGACCCAGTTGGCAACTTGGTACGGACAAACCTTCCTTTTCTTATGTAGCCTTGCATTTGCTTACCACTTGTTAAATGGTATTCGTCATATGTTTTGGGATGCAGGTAAAAACTTAGATGTGAAGTCGGCAGAATTTTCTGGCTACATGCTAATGTTGTTTACCGTTGTTTTAACTGCAGCGATTTGGATCGTTGCTTACTGCACTAAATAGGGGCCAGTATGAGTTACCAATCTCCATTATCTAAAGCTCGTGGTTTAGGTTCAGCTAAGTCTGGCGTTCACCACTGGTGGGTTCAGCGTGTTACTTCTGCTTTATTAGTGCCGCTAACATTAATCGTTGTTTTTGCATTTGCTTGTTTAGGCAATGTTGATCACGCAAACTTTGTTGCATTTGTTCAAAACCCATTTATTGCGGTTACTATAATCGTTATGGCTATTGTGTTGTTTTATCACAGTGCTTTGGGTATTCAAGTTGTGGCAGAAGATTATGTTTCGGGTAAATTTGCTCGTATAGCACTAATGACGTTTGTCAATTTATCTCATTTAGTACTAGCAGTTGTAACTGCATTTGCGGTACTTAAAATTGCATTTGGAAGTTAAAGATGTCTGAATATAAAATACAAGAACATAAGTATGATGTCCTAGTGGTTGGTGCTGGTGGTGCTGGTCTACGTGCGACAATGGGTATTGCCCAACAAGGTTTATCAACGGCCTGTATCACAAAAGTTTTCCCAACACGAAGCCACACAGTTGCTGCCCAGGGCGGTATTAGTGCTGCGTTAGCGAATATGGGTGACGATAACTGGCGTTGGCACATGTACGACACAATTAAAGGTTCGGATTGGTTAGGTGACCAAGACGCAATTGAATATATGTGTCGGGAAGCTATTCCTTCAATTGTTGAGCTTGAGCACTATGGTGTTCCATTCTCACGTACTGAAGAAGGTAAAATTTATCAACGTCCTTTCGGTGGTATGACAACTGAGTTTGGTGAAGGCGATCCTGCTCACCGTACTTGTGCGGCTGCTGATAGAACGGGCCATGCTATTTTACATACTCTTTATACTGAAGCATTACGTCACCAAGCAGAATTCTTTGTTGAATACTTCGCGCTTGATTTGATTATGGACGACGGCGTTTGCCGCGGTGTAATTGCATTAAATATGGCTGACGGTACATTACATGCTTTCCGTGCTCACCAAGTTGTTTTGGCTACTGGTGGTTATGGTCGTGCTTACTTCTCAGCTACATCAGCTCATACATGTACTGGTGACGGTGGCGGTATGGTTCAACGTGCTGGTTTACCACTACAAGATATGGAATTTGTACAATTCCACCCAACCGGTATTTACGGTGCGGGTTGCTTGATCACAGAGGGTGCTCGTGGTGAAGGTGGTATTTTAAGAAACAGTAAAGGCGAACGTTTCATGGAGCGTTATGCGCCAAATGCTAAAGATTTAGCGTCGCGTGATGTTGTGTCGCGTTCGATGACAATGGAAATTAACGAAGGCCGCGGTGTAGGTGAAGAGGGTGATCATATCTTCTTACATCTAGATCACTTGCATGCCGATGATTTAGCGAAACGCTTACCAGGCATTTCAGAATCAGCGAAAATTTTCGCGGGTGTTGATGTTACTAAAGAGCCAATTCCAGTTATTCCAACTGTGCATTACAACATGGGTGGTATTCAAACTAACTTTAAAACTGAAGTGGTTACACTGAAAGACGGTGATCCTGATTCAGTTGTTCCAGGTTTGATGGCAATTGGTGAAGCAGCTTGTGTATCTGTACACGGCGCGAATCGCTTAGGTTCAAACTCACTACTTGATTTAGTTGTATTTGGTCGTGCTGCAGCGAAACGTTGTGGTGAGATTCAAACTGCTAATGAGTCACATAAAGACTTACCAGAAACAGCTTATGATTCATGCCTTAACCGTTTAGACAAGATTCGTAATGCTGATGGTGACATCACTGTTGCTGACTTACGTTTGAAAATGCAGAAGTCTATGCAGAAAAATGCAGCGGTATTTAGAACTGAAGAAACACTGAAACAAGGTGTTGAAGAAATTACTGAAATCTTTAATGATTTTGGCAACATTAAAATTGAAGATCGCTCTTTAATTTGGAATACCGATTTAATTGAAGCACTTGAACTTGATAACCTTCGTGGTCAAGCTTTAGTAACTGTTGCTTCAGCTTATAATCGTAAAGAGTCTCGCGGTGCGCAAGCTCGTGAAGATTACCCTGATCGTGATGATCAAAACTGGATGAAACACACATTGGCTTATACAGATGATAAAGGCGGCGTTACTTTCGATTACCGCCCAGTTCATATGTACACGCTTACAGATGATTGTGAAGTTATTCCACCTAAGAAACGTGTTTACTAACCCTTAAGGGACGGAGAAAGCTCATGGCACAATTTACATTACCTGCTAATTCCATCGTTCGTAAAGGGCGTTATTTTAAAGCCGACGAAGGTGTTAGCAACATTAAAAAAGTATTGGTTTACCGTTTTGATCCTGATACAGGAAAAAATCCATCGGTTGATACTTACGAAATTGATTTAGATAACTGCGGCCCAATGATTTTGGATGCAATTATTAAAATTAAAAACGAAATCGATTCTACATTAACTTTCAGACGTTCATGTCGTGAAGGTATCTGTGGTTCATGTGCAATGAATATTGATGGCACAAATACTTTAGCGTGTACGAAAGCGATTGCTGACGTTAAAGGCGACATCAAAATTTACCCACTACCGCATATGCCTGTAGTTAAAGATTTGGTTCCTGATCTAACTAACTTCTATGCTCAATTGTCTTCAATTGAACCATGGATGAAAACAGATTCTGCAACTCCACCGTCAGACAAAGAACGTTTACAGTCTATTGAAGACCGTGAAAAGCTTGATGGCTTATACGAATGTATCTTATGTGCTTGTTGTACTACAAGTTGCCCAAGTTACTGGTGGAACGGCGATCGTTACCTAGGTCCTGCTGTATTAATGCAGGCTTATAAGTGGATTATCGATAGTCGTGATGAAGCAACAGGCGAACGTCTTGATGCTTTAGAAGATCCGTTTAAGTTATATCGTTGTCATACTATTATGAACTGTGCGAAAACATGCCCGAAAGGTCTTAACCCAGCGAAAGCTATTGCTGAAATTAAGAAAATGTTATTAGCACGTCATTAATACTTAATGACTTTAGCTTTAAAAAACCCGCTTAGGCGGGTTTTTTTGTTATAGGATAAATATATGAATGAAGACCAGTTAAAAGCAAAGTTATTATGGCGTTGTCGTCGAGGAATGAAAGAGCTCGACTACTTAATGCAATACTACGTCAATGATTGCTATTTTTCAGCTTCAGAGGCTCATAGAGAAGCGTTTGATAGTTTATTAGTTATGCAAGACCCAGATATTTACGCGCTTGTAACGAACCGTACAACTAATGCAGATAAGGATATTATGCATGTCATCAAGGTACTCACTCAGTACTATAAAGCTACAACTTGAGCCCGATTATTTTTTATTAATCTACCCCTTTGTCATTATATTATTGGTGGCAGGCGCAGTAGCGTTATCGGGTTTATTTATAGTGCTTAAGTTTTTAGTACTTATACCTGTTTTCGTCATTTCTTATTACTATATCTGCCAGTATGTTTTGCTGGTCCGTAGCAAGTCTGTGAAATCTATTCAGATCAACAATACTGATACTTTAGAAGAGTGTTACTTAAGCTTTGTTGATGGTTCTAATGAAAAAGTGAGCTTATCTTCCTCAACTGTTTTTTCTACATGGGCTTTATTCTTAGTGTTTCAGTCTGAAGACAAATTCAAGCATAAAGTATGCGTAAGAAGGAGAAAGCACCATAGTGAAAGCTATGATGCCCTTTATGTTTATTTAAGCCGTATGTGGGCTAAACAGAAATAGCTATAGAAACTTATTTACTTGTATGTGTCCAAACGCCATCCCAGTCTTTGCCCGGAGGATTGTCACGGTAATGCATTATGCGGTCGAGGTAAATTTGGTAAATTTTAGAGTTTGTATTAGTGCTAGATAGTGTGAAAATTAAACTTTCAGCTTTATCCCAATTTTGTAGGCGATAAGCGACTAAGGCTTGTTCAAAAGCACGAACATCTTTACGTACTTGTGAACTTTGTTCAATTTTATAACCCAGTGGTTCATAAATTTTAACGGGTTCGTTTTTACCTTTTACTTTTACTTGATCAAGTTCAATGTATTCAAACTCTGTGACTGCGCTTTTTGTTTCTTCTCCGACAATAATGTCAACGCCATATTGCTTGGTTAAACTTTCAAGCCTTGCACCTAAGTTTACGGAGTCTCCTAATACGGTATAGGCCATACGGAATTCAGAACCCATGTTACCCACATTCATAACACCTGTATTTAAGCCCACGCCAATTTTAATTTCAGGCCAGCCACGTTTTGCAAATTCAGCTTGTTTTTCTTCTAGTACTTGTAGCATTTCAAAGCTTGCCAACAAAGCATTTTTACTATGGTTCGGATCTTCTAATGGAGCCCCCCAGAATGCCATAACGGCATCACCCATGTATTTATCAATTGTCCCTCTGTGCTTATGAATGACTCGTGTCATCGGCGTAAGAAACTCATTCATTAATTGTGTTAATTCTTTTGGATCTAGGCCTTCTGAAATAGTGGTAAAACCACGTACATCACTAAATAGTACTGTCATGTTACGGCTGTCACCTTCCATAGAAATTTGTGTAGGGTTAATATCCATTTCATCTACTAATTCAGGAGGTATGTATTGGCCAAATAATTTTGCCAGTGCTCTTTTGCCTTTTGACTCAACAAGAAAACCGTAACTCATTTGTAATATAAATAGGCAAAGGGTTAGAAGTAATACGCTAGCAATGGGTAATACTAAGTTATGGCTGAGCCACAGGTACATGTTTAAAGCAATGAGCGCTATACCTACTGCAAGTGTGGCTAATATACTGATAAATGGTGATGCTAGGCTCAAAATGCCTATCATTAATGCGCCGACAACTAGGCTCAAAATAAATTCGTAGCCGGTATCATAAGCTGGCTTATGTTTAATACGGTCTTCTAGTATCCCGGAAATAATATTGGCATGCACTTCTACGCCGGGATAGTTATTTTGAACGGGTGTTGCTCGTAAATCTAAAAGACCAGGTGCGGTTGTGCCAATTAAAACAATTTTACCTTTGAGTGCTGATAAAGGCACTTTGCGATTGATAACATCTGTAGCCGAAATATACTCGAAGCTGCCTTGTGCACCTCTATACGGTACTAGAACTGAAGTTTCATGATCTACAGGAATCAATTTTTGATCGCCTAAGGCGAGGTATTCAATTTCGTTGTACTTGTTGTCGACTGACTCGGCGCCAATAATAAATTTAATAGGAGGGGAGCCAAGGTACGCGCGTGTAGAAGCTAATGCAAGTGATTCAAAAATTTTGCCATCTTTCTTTTGTATCAATGGCACACGTCTGAATATCCCGTCATTTGATACACGTGGATTATCAAAAAAACCACTGCCTAAGGATTCTCTTTGTAGCTCCGGCAAGTTTGTTGTAAAACCTAAGGCCTCGTTGATAGCGAGTTTACTATCACTCGTTTTATCTAGTTTGCTAATGTGTCTTGGTAGTTCACCATAAGATACAGCTTCGGTATTATTGAATACAAAGCCCAAAATCGCTTTGCGATTAGAAAAACTTTGAGCAAATATTTTGTCGTATTCAAGGCTAGGTTGAATGCTTTTTACAGTTTCAATAAAAGCTTTGTTCTCTGATAGCTTATTCTGCGCTAATGAGTTCAACATATCTAGGCCAGAGCTATTATCTTTTTCAGCAAAAATAACATCGTAGCCAACGATACTTGTTTGGTAATGGTCAAATAGAGAGTCCATCATTGCAGCTAGTATATTGCGTTGCCAAGGCCAGCGCCCATGAGCTTGAAGGCTACGCTCATCTAAGTCGACTATGACAACTTTTTCATCCTTAGTTTTAGGCAATGTAAATTTTAAGCGTGCATCATAAGCTATATTCTCTAATGTATTTATAAAACTAAGGTTGTATAAATTTGCACAGTGCCCTAAAAAAAAGGCTGTGAGTACTATACTTAATAAAATACGGATAAATTTCTTAGATTGCATTTATTGGCCTGTTAATTATTAACGCGTGATTATTCATTTAAAAGACTTGAGCTTAATTCTATACTAAAAACTAGTGTTTATCTAAACCTCTAAGTTGCTGGATCAGTCTCTTTGTAAGCTTTAAAACATTCTCGCTAATGATTTGTTCATATGATGCTTCTTGATGCAAATTCTTTCCAAGAGAAAGCAGACTGCCAAAACTATGACAATACTCAAGGCCACCATTCATTCTATGTAATTGTTCTAATAGTTCACTTATAGAGTCATTAGTAATGGCTTTTTCTAATCTGGCAATCAAATTTGAAGAGTCAGCAACAAACATTTCATCTAACTCAGTAAATATATCATCTTCAATAACATGCTCATTTTCTGAAAAGTTAATATTCGTATACTCAAGAAGTTTTTCTTTTAAAGTCGTGATGCTTATAGGCTTTAAAATAACTTCATTAATGCCATTGTTAATAGCATTTTCATGGTTTTTAACCGCACTATCAGCTGTAACTGCAATAATTGGTGTGTTTTTAAATTGGCTGTAATGGGTACGAATTTTATTTGCTAAATCATCGCCGGACAGTTTAGGCATATGTAGGTCGGTCAAGATAATGTCAGGTTGTAAATTTTCTAGTATTTCTAATGCCTTTTGGCCATCAGAGGATGAAAATGTATTAACACCAAGTTTTTGTAAGTATTTTTCCATTAGGCTGATATTAATATTGTTGTCATCTACAACTAAGGCGGTTATATCATTGGTTGCGCTTGCAATGCTAATGGCTTTAGCTTCTTTGTTCTGATTAAAAATATTATAAATTGATTTGGGTTTATATGAGCGAAGCGCAGCGTAACAAAAACCTTTTTCTCTAAACTCTTCATAAATGTCTTTGTTGTAAAACGAGAAAAAAGCTATTTTATTTTCATATAAATATACTTGACTGTCGTTGTTTTGCAAAAATTGTAAAGCTTGCTTCTTGGTATTAAAGCAACAAAGGAGAGTGTTGTTGGACTGTTTATTTAATTTTGAGATACTGGAAACTGTTGCTCCCATTCTTTGCAGTAGAAGGCTGAAATTTTTACGATGTATAACATCTTCATCGTAATAATCTATGGGTTTAATTCCATTGAATTGCTTATTGAACTTCTTATCTAAAAATTGGGTTGTCAGTTTTAAAGAGAATGTTGAGCCTTGTTCGGGTGTGCTCTTTACTGAAATGTTTGCATCTAAGTTTTTAGCTAAAACAGAAGAGATGCTTAAGCCTAAGCCAGACCCACCGTATAAACGGTTGGTGCGCATGTCGGCTTGTTCAAATGTTTTAAATATTTCAGCATGATTTTTTTTGGCAATACCTATGCCGGTATCGATTACAGAAATATCTATTGAGCAATGGGAGTCAGGTAGTTTCTTTGTGGTTACTTTAAGTTTAATAAAGCCTTTAGGCGTAAATTTAATTGCATTTGAAATCAGGTTGGATATTATTTTTTCAATTTTTTGTTCATCTGTATAAATATACTCAGGAGTGTCAGGGCAAATATTTATATACATTTCAACACTCTTATTTTTAAGAGTGACGAAATAAAAGGCATGTAATGATGTGAGCAGTTCGTGGATGTTAATGTATTTAAGCTGGTTGCTTGAATGGCCAGACTCTAGTTTTGAAAAGTCTAACAACTCATTAATAAGTGAAAGTAACTTATTTGAAGCAGTATCGATATTGGCTACATATGACTTATTTTCTAATGATGTGCTGCTCGAAGATAAGAGTTCTGTAAAGCCCAGGATGCCATTAACAGGCGTTCTAATTTCATGACTTATATTTGCTAAAAAATTTGTTTTTGCAGTGTTGGCGATATCTGCATTTTGTTGTGCTTTAAGCAAAACTTGATTGGTTTTTATAATTTTTTTATTATAGTTGTTTAGTTTGGATGTAGCTAAATCAATTTCCTCTCTTAAGCGCCTATCAGTAATTTTAATGGAGTTTGCCATTGTGCCAATAGCGGGTCCTATGCGCCCAAATTGTTCAACTAATCTGGCGTCAGGTCGGGCAAATAAGTTGCCAGACTCAATATCCACTAATGTTTTATCTATGTTTTCGATGCCATCAATAATTTTTCGTCTGAATCTTAATATTATATATAGTGAGGCAAAGTAAATAGCGAGAGTTACATAGATTCCTTTGGTAGTTTCTAGGTATTGCTGATAAAAAATATATTTATTATTCATCATTAGAGAGATGCTGCCAATATTTTGGCTTACAGTTTCTTTGTTTTCAGCTAAGTCACTGATGTCTAAAGATTCATAAATAATATTTTTTTTAATTAAAGTGCTGCTATCTTTCTTAAATAATTTGTACACAATGTCATGAATAAAACTAGTATGTGCTTTTATTTCCATCTTGCTTTTAATGATTATATTACTTTGAGTATCATATAGAGTGATGCTATTTATTTCAGGTGTAGTATTAATTAATTCAAATTGATTTTTCAGGCCTGCTTTATTGCCGGTTAGTGCAGTGTACTCACTAGCTTTACTTAAGTAGTTTGCATTGTTGTGGACTTGCGCAACTAAATTGTCTTTTATGTTTTGCGCTTTATAAAGCCCGAAATAGAACATAAAGATAAAAGTCATGATCGTAATAGGGATGAGAGCAACCCATAATACTGAGTTTTGAATATTGTTCTTCGGCGATCTCATTTTTTTATATCTAAATAAAGTGTACGAATAACAGTATCGTTAAACCTTATTGAATAATGTAATGGGTAAATGACAGGCGTTTCGCTATGTAATTTATCGTTATTTATGATTTGCGCAGTGGTTTTGCTCAGGTCATCTAAAGAGCTGTAAACACCTGCTATCGCACCAGACTCTACAAAGTTTTTTGAAAAACCGATTATGGGTATTCTTCGTTTGTAACTTTGCAATAAGATAGGCGTTATTGTTTTTGCGTTATAAGTGGAAATATTTTTTGTGGCAAGTATTACATCATTCTCAGCAGCTATTTTATTAATTAGAACCGTTATCCATTTAGGGTTAACTAAATCATAGTGCTTAATAGTTATGTCTTTATTCGAGCTCTTATAGTCTCTGTCATTAATAATGGCAACTCGTTTTAGACTAGGGAAGTGCTGACGGAGTAAAGCTATTTCTCTAGAAGCAGGCTGGTCGATAAAAATAGCACCAATACTTTTGTGACGATATTGTTTTTGAATTCTTTTGAATTCTTTGGAAGGAATCAAGTTGCATAGAATGTTTTTATTAGGGAATTCTTTTGCTGCTGTTTCACAGGCATTGTTGCCTAGTGTTAATAGATAAGAATCCGTAATTTTTGATGGTTCACTAATAGTGTTTATAGTTAGATCTGTATGATCTTGCAATTTGCTAATAAACATACTGTGTAATTTAGAATGTGGGTTGTGCAATACTTGGATGCTATGTCCACTCAAGACAGGTGCAGAGAATAGCAATAACACAATTATTGAAACTGCATTGAAAGCTATTCTGATGAGTGGAGGCAAGTTCATAGTAATTTAGAATTTAACCTCAACTGATGCTTGGTAAAGCTTTTCTGGGATATTAGTTCTTCTATATTCATAATCATTATTTGCGAGATTTTTCGCCGTAAAACTAAAGCTAGTATCTTTGTTGTAGACTTTGGTTTGATATTGATAGTTTAAATTTAAAAATGTGTAGGTGTTTAACAGACCACTATCTTGCATGCGTACATTTTCATAGTAATTCAAAGTAGAGCTATAAGCGTGTTTTTTATGGCGGTAGTTTGCAAATATGAAAAATACTTTATCGGGCACTGAGTTTTCGTAATTTCCATCAACAGTATTATCCTTTGCCTGAAGATTTGTATAGCCACCTGTAATACGAGCATTATCAAACTGTTTATCTATGCTTAATTCATAGCCTTTGAGATCTAGGTTGGCATCATTGATAAAGTCAACGGGCCTACCTCTTGTGTTGCTAATAATTTTTTTATTTTTGTTATCGAAATAGCTAGCAGTGAAAACTAAGCGGTCTTTTTTAGAGTGTCTTTTATAGGCCAACTCATTTGAACGGACCGTCTCACGTTCCAAATTGCCTGAGCTTGCCCAGTTAGTGAAACTCACTGCTTCAGTGCCGATTAAGCTATCAATTAATATATTTCCAGTAGCTATTGGTGTAATTTCAAGGCGATAGTCAGATAGCTTCTCAAGCGCTAATGGGGCAATTGAAGCCTCTGAATAGGTATATCTGATAGCATTTTCATCATCAAACAAATATGAGCTGGAAAATTTTGGCATGTAGTCAATATCTTCTGCAATATTGTCTTTTTCTGCCATCGCACCAAAACTAAAAATTGCCTTATTGGTTTTGTATTCGCCATTATAAAATAATCTTCTTTGGCGAACAGTTACAGGATCGTCACGGCCGAATAATTGTTTTATCAGTACATCGCTTTCGTTCAGACTGGCACCAATGATGTAACGGTAGGGAGTATTGATATTGTTTGGTTGGTAGGTTAATTCAAGTTCTTGCCTAATCGAAAAGTAAGAAAAATCAATGTCTTCGACAACGGCCGCATTTAATTCTAATTGTTCGGGTGTGAAAAACGCTGCTGCCGCTGGGTTAGTCCCCTCTAAAAGAGTTCCTAGTGAAATGTTTGCAGAGAAAATGTCATCACTCGTATTTTTGTCATAAGAATATTGAGCAGTGAAAGTGTCGCCAGATGTATTATTTTGTTCAAACTTTATTTTGCCAAAATAATTTTTTATATCAGTGTCTCTTTCAATCTCTAGAGAGTTGTTATTACCTTCTTCGATATGTCCGTCAATGTAACCCATCTCAGTGGTTATGGTTTTGTCTGCCGAAGGCTTAATATTAAGAGATGTATAAAGTTTGTTTGTATTCTGCGCATCGTTTAGTTCATCAAAACCTTCGTCATTTTTATGGCTTAGGGAAAGGCTAAAATCCCAGTCTTCACCTAAAACTACGTGGTTTAATTTACTTTCACTAAAGTTGTTAGTTCCCACTTTACTGCTGGCACTTGATTGCATAGAAGCAGCGGCATGTTTGGTGGTAATATTGATAACAGCATTAAAAGAATTTGAACCGTAAAGCGCTGCATTAGGGCCTCTAATGACTTCTATTCTTTCAATGTCGCTAACACCAAAGGGTAAGTTAGACCAAAATATTCCACCCGTTACCGGTGAATAAACAGAGCGCCCATTTATTAATACTTGTATATTCTTTACATAGAGATTACCAAGGCCATGTAAAGACGCTACAGGGGAGTTGCCATCTTCATAAGCAACAACAAAGCCGGGTACTAGTCTGAAAAGTTCAGCTATATCAGTTGCCCCAGAATACTTGATCATCTCATGGTCAATAACTGTTACTTCAGATGAGGCTTCAATTAATGGCTGTTTAAGCCTTGAAGCAGACAGTACAATAGGTAAGTCCTCAAAGAAGTAATCTTCGTTGATTTCTTGGGCGGTACTTTGATGTGTTAATAGTAGTCCGCTTAAAAGGGTGCAAAATGCTTTGCGCATGTATATACCTTGAATGTCCATGGTTAATATTCTTATACTTATTAATATGTATAATAGTTAAAATAACAGCAGCATTAAAGCTTTTTATTGCGTATAAAAAAAATAGTGAAATTGACCTTTATGAACCTTAAAACAATTGATGAATTAATTGGTAAAACGCCTTTAGTAAAGATGCAGAGAATGGTCAATATTGGCTCGAATACTTTACTTTTTAAATTAGAAGGCAATAACCCAGCAGGCTCTATTAAAGATCGCCCAGCTTTATCGATGATAAGTAGAGCAGAGAGCAAAGGCCTAATTAAACCTGGTGATACACTTATTGAGGCGACTAGTGGCAATACCGGTATCGCTTTAGCGATGGTGGCGGCTATGCGTGGTTATAAAATGACGCTCATAATGCCTGAAAATGCGAGTGCTGAACGTACAGCAGTAATGAAGGCCTATGGTGCTGAGATAATTCATGTGAGCGCAGAGGCAAGTATGATGGGTGCTCGTGACTTAGCACGAGAGATGGAAAAGGCAGGCAAAGGTGTGGTTTTAGACCAATTTGCGAACGGAGATAATCCTATAGCTCATTACAATACTACCGGCCCAGAAATATGGGATGATACTGATGGTAAGGTGACTCATTTTGTTAGTTCTATGGGTACAACGGGCACCATTGTGGGTACTAGTCGATATTTAAAAGAACAAAACCAAAATATTCAAATTGTAGGTGTACAGCCAACCGAAGGAAGCAATATCCCAGGCATTAGGCGCTGGCCTGAAGAATATGTGCCGAGTATTTTTACGGATGAGAATATTGACCAAATTATTGATGTTAGCCAAGATGATGCAGAGGTATATTCCAAACGTTTAGCTAAAGAAGAGGGTATCTTTTGTGGTATTTCTTCGGGCGGTGCAGTAGCTGCAGCGATAAATCTTGCTAAAACAGTAACGGACTCAGTGATTGTTGTGATTGTTTGTGATCGCGG
>CAYZLE010000012.1:0-7196 GCA_964479305.1 uncultured Gammaproteobacteria bacterium
GCAACACGTGCATCTTTTGGAATGCTAGAACAGGCTTGTAAGCCTAGTAAGGCAAACGAGATAAGTATTAATTTAAGTGATTTTGTAGTCATAAATAACAAACCAAGCGGCAAATAGCCGCAAAAAACAATAAAATGGCGACTTATGTCAACCAAACCGTGATGATACACGTTAATACACAAAAGCCAATAGTTACGGCCAAACAAGCGCTAATCTTGGTGCATATATAAATGAGCTTGGCTTGTGTAATTTTTTGTATCTTTCAAACGAACTTTGCAACAAATACGTATCTAAAGATTTATATTTGGTATAATTTTGGCACAAATTACTTACAAACTAAGCTTTATATTTACGAACTAACTTAGGATTTACTATGTTCACAAAGAGTCTATTATCATTATCTTTACTTATTACATTAGCATTTGCACCAGTAACGCATGCTAAGCAAGCGAGTGCTCAACAAGTTGTTAGTGGTGTGACCGCTAAAGTACTTGAAGTGTTCCGCACAGATAAAGAAAAACTGGCTAACGATAAGAGTTTTTTACGATCTAAAATTGAAGAGCTTGTTGTGCCTTCTATGGACTTTAAATCAATGTCAATTTTGATTTTGAGCAAAAAGCGTTGGAAAGCTGCATCTGCAGAGCAACAAACAGAGTTTGTTAGCGAATTTAAAGAGTTGCTAACGAATACTTATGCTCAGTCGCTAAACCGTTTTTCAAACGAAAGCATTGAAATGCTGCCTTTCACACCACACAAAAAACGCCCTGAGAAATTAGCGGTTGTTAAAAGCGTTGTTAAGTTAGGTGCTGGTGCTGATATTCCTTTGAATTACAAACTACGCTACCAAGCTGAAGATGGTTGGAAGGTATACGACATCTATGTAGAAGGCGTAAGTATTGTGACAACATATCGCGGCAGTTTTGCGAGTACTTTAGCTACTCAAGGTATGGAAGGTTTAATTAAACAAATTAAAACGCAAAACGCTAAGTATAAATAAACACTTAGCTGTTAAAATACCATTCATTACGTAATGGTATAAACACTTAAAGCCTGGTTACGTTGTACGTAATCAGGCTTTTTCTTTTTAGGCGGATAATCATGTCAAAAGCGATTGAAATTGAAGGTGTTAGCAAGCAGTTTGAAAGCCTTCAAGCTTTAGATCAAGTTTCCTTGTCGATAGAGCAAGGCGAATACTTCGGCTTGCTTGGCCCCAATGGGGCCGGCAAGTCGACACTCATTAATATAATTGCAGGTATCACCAAGCCTACATCTGGTTTGGCTAAAGTTAAGGGTTTTGATGTACAAGATCAATATCGTAGAGCGCGCCGCTCGGTAGGTATAGTGCCCCAAGAATTAGTATTCGACCCGTTTTTTAGTGTGCGCAACATGCTGCGTTTACAGTCTGAGTATTTTGGTTTGGGCGCTAAAAACCATGCTTGGGTTGACGAACTCATTGAACGTCTAGAACTAGCTGATAAAGCCGACACTACGCTACGTCAATTATCGGGTGGTATGAAACGCCGTGTCTTAATCGCTCAGGCGCTTGTGCATAATCCACCTGTATTAATTTTAGATGAGCCAACAGCTGGGGTTGATGTGCAGCTTCGACAAACCTTGTGGAATTTCACGCGTGAACTAAATGAGCAAGGTAAAACTATTGTGCTGACTACGCACTATTTAGAAGAGGCAGAGGAGTTATGCGATCGTATTGGGATATTAAAAAGCGGCAAGCTTCAAGCACTGGAAACTAAGCAAGACCTTATGCAACGCCAGCATGACCGCTATTTAACCGTTGAGCTGGTTGAAGGCAATGTAAAAATTCCTAAGATATTACAAAACCATATTCATAGCTATGAAGGCAACAGTTTGTGTGTGCGAGTGAATAAAGCGGCTTTGAGTATTACAGAAGCTATCGATACTTTGCGCGAACATAATATTGTGTTTACTGATTTACAAACATCAAACCCTAGCTTAGAAGATGTGTTTTTAGATATTGTAGGTGACGAGGCTGCCCAATGAAAAAGATGAACTGGCAAGGTTGCTACGGTTTATACCGAAAAGAAGTTAAACGTTTTACCAAAGTTATTGTGCAAACCGTTTTCACGCCCATATTAACAAGCTTGTTATATTTACTGGTTTTTGCTCAAGCTTTTCAGGGCAGAGTAGAGGTTTATGCGGGCTTTTCTTATCTCGTTTTTCTTGTGCCGGGTTTAGTGATGATGACGGTACTGCAAAATGCTTTTGCAAACACTAGCTCCTCCTTAATGCAGTCCAAAATGATGGGTAATATTGTATTCATGCAGCTAGCGCCTTTGTCGGCACTTGAAATTTTAATTGCCTACATTGCTGCTGCGGTCACGCGAGGTTTGTTAGTTGCTTTAGGCGTTTATAGCGTTGCCTTGGTGTTTTTAAATATGCCACTTGAACACCCATTAATTGTTGTCTATTTCGTGATTGCAGCGAGTGCTTTACTGGGCGCTTTGGGTTTAATTGCGGCTATTTATGCGCAACAGTGGGAGCAAACTTCAGCGTTTCAAAACTTCTTAATTATGCCTTTAACCTTTTTGGCAGGTGTATTTTATTCGGTTAAACAACTGCCGCCATTTTGGGCTACGGTATCATCATACAACCCGTTTTATTATATGGTCGATGGCTTTAGGTTTGGCTTTATGGGTGTCTCAGATAACGCCATTGCGCTGAGCTCAACCATCCTAAGCATCACCTTGATAGTTGTTTGTGCAATTGCCTACTATTTGTTGCACACGGGTTATCGCTTAAAAAATTAACGCGCATTTTTACGTCTACGGAAACCTTATTGATAACTACTTGGCAATATAAACGCTTATTTAGTTATTTTTTCTGATTTTATGTGGGAATAAGGATAAAATGCGCAACTTTATATATATTGGGGCAAGAGCTTGGAAAAGTTAATCATGCAAGGCGGTAATCCGCTAGTTGGCGAATTACGCATAATGGGCGCTAAAAATGCGGTTCTGCCGATTTTGTGCGGCACTTTATTAGCTGATTCTAAAGTAACGATTGAAAATGTCCCTCATTTGCACGATGTGACTACAACAATAGAGTTGTTAGGCCGCATGGGTGTAGAGCTAACCATTGATGAAAAAATCAATGTAGAAATCGACTCGCCAACGATTAAAGAATTTGTAGCGCCGTATGATTTAGTAAAAACCATGCGTGCGTCTATCCTAGTGTTGGGTCCTTTGTTGGCTCGCCACGGTAAAGCTGAAGTATCACTGCCGGGTGGTTGTGCTATTGGTTCGCGACCTGTTGATATTCATATCAAAGGCTTGCAAGCAATGGGTGCTGATATTCGCGTAGAAGACGGCTATATCCGTGCAGAGTGCAAACGCCTACAAGGCGCTAAGATTGTAATGGACGTAGTTACCGTAACCGGTACTGAAAACTTACTGATGGCAGCGGTATTGGCTGAAGGCCAAACCATACTTGAAAATGCTGCTCGTGAACCTGAAGTAACTGACGTAGCTAACTTCTTAGTAGCTATGGGCGCAAAAATTAGTGGTATTGGTACAGCAACATTGGTTATCGATGGCGTTGAAAACCTTAAAGGTACACGTTACCGCGTAATGCCAGACCGTATTGAGGCAGGCACATTCCTAGTAGGTGCTGCTATAACGGGTGGTTGCGTAAAAGTGAAAGATGTTGATCCAAACACTCTAGACGCTGTAATTGAAAAATTACGCGAAACTGGCGCTGATATTGAAACAGGTAAAGATTGGATTAAATTGGATATGACCGGTAAAAGACCGAAGCCTGTAGATCTTACAACGGCTCCATATCCTGCGTTCCCAACTGATATGCAGGCGCAGTTTGTAGCTCTAAATGCTATTGCTGATGGTGCATCGTCGGTTAAAGAAACCATTTTTGAAAACCGTTTTATGCACGTTGAAGAACTACGTCGCATGGGCGCAGACATGACGGTTAACGGTAATGTTGTGCATATTAAAGGCGTTGAAGAGTTATCTGGCGCACAAGTAATGGCAACTGACTTACGTGCTTCGGCAAGTTTAGTTTTGGCCGGCTTAGCGGCAAAAGGTAAAACGACTATTGATCGAATCTACCATATTGATAGAGGCTATGATTCAATCGAAGCTAAAATGCGTTTACTAGGCGGCGAAATTTATCGTGAGCCTAAGTAATAAAGAACAAATATAACATTAAGAAATAAAATGACAGAGTTAACGATAGCCTTATCAAAAGGTCGTATATTAAAAGAAACATTGCCACTGCTAGAAAAAGTAGGCATTACGCTTTTAGACGACCCTAAGGTAAGCAGAAAACTAATACTTCGCACCAACCAAGACAATATTAAAGTTGTTGTAGTGCGCCCAACTGATGTGCCGACATTTGTGCAATACGGTGCAGCAGATATTGGCGTAACGGGCAAAGACGTTTTGCTAGAGCACGGTGCGCAAGGTGTTTACGAGCCGCTGGATTTGAAAATTGCAGCTTGTCGTTTAATGGTGGCAGGTATTGAAGGTGTTGACTGGAAGAAGCCGCGTTTACGTGTTGCTTCTAAATACACAAACTTAGCGCGCGCGTTCTTTATGGAACGTGGTCAACAAGCTGAAATAATTAAGCTGTATGGTGCAATGGAATTAGCACCTATAGTTGGCTTGGCTGATGTTATTGTCGACTTAGTTGATACAGGTAATACACTTAAAGCAAATGGTTTAGTGCCGTTTGAACACATTGCAGATATTAGTTCGCGCGTTATCGTGAACAAAGCATCAATGAAAACAAAGCACACAGCTATTCAAGAATTAACAGAAAAATTAAAGGAAATGGTCTAATGGCTATAAAAACAAACAACTTGCGTATTGTTGATAAAACCAAGGTTCTTAAGCCAGAAGATTTAATGGCAAACCACAAAATTTCTGATGATGCAGCAAACACTGTCGCTTCATCACGTGAGAAATTGATTGATATTCTAGACGGCAAAGATGATCGTCTAATGGTCTTAGTAGGCCCATGCTCAATTCACGATACTAAAGCGGGTTTAGAGTACGCTCAAAAACTAGTTGAATTACGTGAAGAGTTAAAAGATGACCTAATGATTGTTATGCGTGTGTACTTTGAAAAGCCGCGTACAACTGTAGGTTGGAAAGGCTTAATTAATGACCCAGATATTAATGACACATTCGACATTAATAAAGGCTTAGGCATAGCGCGTGAATTTTTACTTAACGTTGCCGAGCTAGGCTTGCCAGCGGGTACAGAGTTCTTAGACTTAATTACTCCGCAATATTACTCAGACCTTATTACTTGGGGTGCTATTGGTGCACGTACAACAGAAAGCCAAGGCCACCGTGAAATGGTGTCAGGTTTGTCTTGCCCAATCGGTTATAAAAACGGTACATCTGGTGATGTGCAAATTGCTATCGATGCATGTCGCGCATCAGCATCACCGCATAACTTTGTGAGTGTTACTGGCAAAGGTAATGTAGCTATTTTTAAAACAGCAGGTAACAAAGACACGCACATTATTTTACGTGGCGGACAGCAACCTAACTACAGCGCAGCTAGCGTAGATGACGCAGCAGCACTATTAGAAAAAGCAGGCATTCCGCAACGTATTATGATTGATACAAGCCACGCTAACTGCCGCAAAATTTTCGAACGTCAAGTTGATTTAGCAGAAGATATCGCTAGTCAATTATCGAAAGGCGATAAGCGCATTTTCTCAGTAATGATGGAAAGCCACCTTGTAGAAGGTCGCCAAAATGCAGAGCCTGGTAAAGAATTAACTTACGGC
The DNA here is from genome assembly GCA_964479305.1 of uncultured Gammaproteobacteria bacterium. Taxonomy (GTDB): domain Bacteria; phylum Pseudomonadota; class Gammaproteobacteria; order HTCC5015; family HTCC5015; genus JAHDBX01. Next base: position 5,795 of record CAYZLE010000012.1, read on the forward strand.
CAAAGTATCACTGATCCATGCTTAGGCTGGGACGCAACTGTGGGCGCATTAAAAACGCTAGCAGAAGGCGTTCGTAACAGAAGAAAAGCCTAAATTGTTAAATATAAAACGACTCCAGACGCAGCAAGAAAATTTTAAGCAAGAACTTGATGACTTGCTTGCGTGGGAGTCTGTTTCAGACCAAAAAGTACTCAAGGCAGTTGATGACATACTTGCGAATGTTAAGCAGAAGGGTGACCAAGCTTTAATTGACTACACCAATAAATTTGATGGTCGTAGTGTTTCAAGTATTGAAGACTTAGAGTTAAGTCAAGCTGAGCTACAGCAAGCACTTAAAGCAATTAGCCCAGAACAAAAAGCCGCATTAGAAACAGCTGCTCAACGTATTCGTACTTATGCAGAACACCAAAAATTAAGTTCATGGTCATTCGACGACGAGCACGGTAATACCCTAGGTCAAAAAGTATCAGCACTCTCGCGTGCTGGTTTATATGTGCCAGGTGGTAAAGCCGCTTATCCATCATCAGTATTAATGAATGCTATTCCTGCCAAGGTGGCCGGCGTGGCAGAATTGATTATGGTTGTACCTGCGCCTAAAGGCGAGCTAAACAATATGGTGCTAGCTGCTGCTGCAATTGCCGGTGTTGATCGCGTATTTACCGTAGGCGGCGCGCAAGCTATAGCTGCATTAGCCTATGGCACGCAAACGGTTCCTGCTGTCGATAAAATCGTAGGTCCGGGTAATATTTACGTGGCTACGGCTAAACGTAATGTGTTTGGTACAGTGGGCATCGATATGATTGCTGGCCCATCAGAAATTTTAGTCGTTTGCGACGGCAAGACTGATCCAGATTGGATTGCGATGGACTTATTCTCGCAGGCCGAGCACGACGAACAAGCACAGTCTATTTTAATCACGCCTGATGCAGGCTTTATTGATCAAGTACAAGCTTCGATTGATAAGCTATTAGAAAGTATGCCGCGTAAAGATATTATCAGTGCCTCACTAGAAGGGCGCGGTGCCTTTATTCAAGTTAAAGACCTTGATGAAGCTATTGAACTGATTAATGATATTGCACCAGAGCATTTAGAGTTGTCGATTGATAACCCTGAAGCTGCTTTAGAAAAAATAACAAATGCAGGCGCTGTATTTATGGGGCGTCACACACCTGAAGCACTCGGTGATTATTGTGCGGGTCCAAACCACGTACTACCAACATCGCGCACAGCACGCTTTGCATCGCCGCTGGGTGTTTATGACTTTCAAAAACGTTCGAGTATTATTAACTGTTCGCCAGAAGGTTCTTCGGCTTTGGCTGAAACAGCGGCTACATTGGCAGACGGCGAAGGCTTAATTGCTCACAAAGAGTCAGCGCTTTACCGTAAAAAATAAGCTCTATAT
>CAYZLE010000012.1:7296-16335 GCA_964479305.1 uncultured Gammaproteobacteria bacterium
GGATTCAGGATTTAGGGCTTATTTTCTTCTTCATTTAAAGTTAATTCCTTTATTAAAGTATTCAGCATAAGTGTTAGCTTGTTAATGCTGGTGTTTACCTGCTTGTTTTCTTCTTCACTTAGAGCTTTATAGCCACGTAAATAAGGCCAGCCATATGCCCACCGGTATGATGTTGGGTAATAGGCAGATCCACCTACCTTTACGCCTGCTAACATTAACTTGGCAATTTCAGGTTCGCCAACGTTTGCTACGCATTGTTCTAGCTTTGCATCGGCTTCTTGTTTCTGCGCAAAAGTGCCGCCTTTCCAATAAGCTAAGTCATGTTTCGTGCAGCAGTTTAACCATAGTGATTGCTCTTTAATAACCCCATCTGGGAAAGCGCTGCAGCCATCGGTAGTAAAAGGTTTTATCTCACCCGACTTTGCATTTAATGCAAAGCTGAGTGCAACTAAACAAGCCAGAAAAACGAGTAAGGCTAGTGGAATAAGAACGGTGCGTTTAATCAACATAAATTGCAGTATAATGCAGCCACACTACAGAGCAAATACTTATGTCATTAATAGAAAAACTCATTCGCCCAGAAATTCGTCAGCTAGATGCTTACCACGTGCAAGATGCATCGGGTTATATCAAGCTTGATGCTATGGAGAATCCTTACTCTTTTAGTGAGGACTTAAAAGAGAAGTGGTTGCAGGTTTTAAATGACGTAGAGATTAACCGCTATCCAAACCCATCACCTCAAGACATTAAAGCTGAGCTTAAGCAAACCTTTGCTATTGATGAAAATGCAGAAGTTTTGTTGGGCAATGGCTCTGATGAATTAATTCAAATTTTATATTTGGCACTGTCGCAAAAAGCCAGTGGTGAAAAGGCCTGTGTACTTGCACCCGATCCTGGCTTTGTTATGTACAACATGATCGCTAAGTACACTAATATGGATTATGTTGGTGTGCCTTTGAATGCAGATGATTTTTCTTTACCTGTAGATGCCATGTTGCAAGCAATGGAGCAGCATCAGCCATCCTTGGTGTTTATTGCTTACCCAAACAATCCAACGGGTAACTTATTTAATAAAGACGATATTGTTCGTATTATCGAGGCGGCACCGGGTTTGGTGGTGCTAGATGAAGCTTATAACCCTTTTGCTGGTGGTGAGAGTTTTATGCCTATGCTTGCACAATACCCAAACTTAATAGTTATGCGCACTGTATCTAAAATGGGTTTAGCAGGTTTGCGTTTTGGTTATATGGCAGGTCATAAAGACTGGATGCACGAATTCGACAAAGTGCGTATGCCTTACAATATTAATGCTTTAACACAGGCGAGCATTCTATTTGCCTTACAGAATAAAACAGCCTTCGATGATCAAGCGCTTATATTATGCGAGCAGCGCCAAAGGTTGAATGATGCCTTGTCTGTGATGCCAAATGTTCAAAAAGTATTTCCAAGCGCGGCTAACTTTATTTTGTTTAAAATAGATGATGCAGCCAAGGTTTTTCAGAAGCTGAAAGATGCAAAAATTCTGATTAAGATTATTGATAAAACCGGCACACCATTAGAAGATTGCTTGAGAGTAACGGTTGGCTCACCTGAAGAGAATGATGCTTTTTTGGCGGCCTTAGCCCAAAGTTAATAAATTTATTCTGAAATCATTCTCATTGATAAATCAATGGCTTTAAGGTCTTTCGTTAAAGTGCCCAAAGAAATAAAGTCAACTTGAGTCTCGGCAATCTCAGCAAGGTTGGCATCAGTTATACCGCCTGAAGCTTCAAACTGTATGTTCTCAGCCTTCATATCTTCACGCAGTTTCATTGCTGTAAGTGTGTCTTCAATAGTAAAGTTATCAAGCATGATGCGATCCGGCTTAGCGCTTAGTGCTTCTTTGCATTGCTCTAGTGTTTCTACTTCAATTTCTACAAAACGGTCTGGCGCATAGTCGCGTGCGTTTTTAATAACCTGCGAAATACTGCCTGCATGTGCAATATGGTTCTCTTTAATAAGAAAGGCATCGTATAAACCAATACGATGGTTTACACCGCCGCCACAAATAACGGCATATTTTTGTGCATAGCGCAGGCCAGGAATAGTTTTGCGTGTATCAAGAAGGCGTGTTTTCGAGTCGCCTGTTAATGAATTGTAATAGTGAACCTTAGTGGCAACTGCCGACATAAGCTGAATAAAGTTTAAAGCGATACGTTCAGATGTAACAAGTGTATTAGCTTTGCCTTCAATAGTGCATAGGGTTTCATTTGCTTTAAATGAACCGCCTTCTTTAACTTTCCAGTTCACCTTGGTGCTAGGGTCTACAATATCAAAAGCCATGTCTGCCCAAGGTCTGCCAGATAATATTCCCGCTTCACGAGCGATAATTTTAGCCGAGCAAGGCTTGTTCGGCAGTAACGCTGCACTTAAGTCGCCTGTGCCAACATCTTCGTTAATGGCTGCCGTTACATCGGCTTTAACAATGCTTAAATCGGGTTTGTCGATTGTAATCATAATGTAGTCTTTGCTTATATTTCGTAGTATTGAGGCATTATACGTTATGATATTAGCTAATAGCGAGTTAATGATTTGTTAAACCGCTTTGGTGAATGATGTAAACGGCATAATAAAAGTTAATTTTGTCATAAGTTTGTCACACGATTGTTGTGTAATACTGCAAATTAAATTTAAGCGTAAATGGTTGTCCAATGGCAAGTGTATTAGTAATTGAAGATGAAAAACCAATCCGTGACATGGTTAGCTTTGCTCTACGTAGGGCAGGTTTTGAGGTGTCAGAAGCGGGTAGTGGTCATGAAGCTGAAACAGTTGTGGGCTCAACAAAGCCAGATGTTATTTTATTAGACTGGATGCTGCCTGATACTTCAGGTATTGAAATTTTACGCCGTTTTAAGCGTGATGAGGCATTTAAACATATCCCTGTGATGATGTTAACGGCACGCTCAGAAGAAGACGATAAAATATTTGGTCTTGATACTGGCGCCGATGATTACGTAACGAAGCCTTTTTCAACTAAAGAGCTCATGGCTCGCATACGTGTACTATTGCGACGTAATCAATCTGAAGAAGCAGTAGAGGAACTAAGCTTAGGCTTTATTAATATAGATGTCGCATCGCATAGGGTGACTATTAATAATAAAAGCGTAGAACTAGGTCCAACGGAATATCGTTTGTTAAAATTCTTTATGACGCATGTTAATCGTGTTTATTCTCGCTCTCAGCTTTTAGATAATATTTGGGGTCGTAACGTTTACATTGAAGAACGTACAGTAGATGTGCATGTTCTGCGTTTACGTAAACTGTTAAAGCCGCACGGTTGTGCTGATATGCTGCAAACAGTGCGTGGTGCTGGTTATCGTTTTTCTGACCTTTCTGTATAAGATTTATTGCTTCTCAAACTATAATAAAGCTACTATAGCGGCATGTTAAGACCATTGCGTACAGAACGCAGCCGTATTGGGCTGTTTATACTTTTCTATATATTGTTAAGCCTGTTTACAGGGCTTTGGTATATCTGTGCAATAGCTCTTTTATTAATCTACTCTGGCATTATTCTTTACGAGTTATATGCGGTGTCTCGGTGGCTCACTAAAGGCTCACGCCTAGAAGATTACCCTGCAGTGAAAGGTTTAGCTGAATCTATTGTTATGAATGTTCATAACCAGAAGCAGCGCAGTAAAAAACGTAATAAACGCCTCAAAACTATCCTCGAACGTTTTTATTCTATGGCAGTCGGTATGCCCGATGCTGTAGTTGTACTAGAAGATGACTTTAGTATTGAGTGGGCGAACTCTCAGGCCTTACCTTTACTGGGTATTAGTCATGATCGTGACCTTGGTCAATTTATCGGTAACCTCATACGCCCACCTAAATTTAATGCCTATTTACAAGGCGATAATTTCGATAAACCACTTGTTATGCAGTCTCAAGTAAACGAAGGCATGACCTTAAACGTGCGTATTGTTAAATTTAAAGACGGCGCGAGTTTGTTGCTGGCTAGAGATATTACTCCGCGTATACAAGCCGAAGAAATGCGCCGAGGTTTTGTATCAAATGTGTCACATGAAATGCGTACGCCATTAACGGTTATTAGCGGCTATACCGAAACATTGTTGGGCGACGAAACATTGGCACCAGAGTATGAGCAGCCGTTAACAGCCATCGCTCAGCAATCTGATCGCTTACTTAATATTATTAGCGGTTTGCTAGAGCTGTCAAAATTGCAAAGTGGTAGCGTGGAATTGCCTAGCGAGCCTGTTGCGATGTCTACTCTTATCCGCGAAGCGGTTAATGAATTAATGGTGTCACCTAAGCATATGGAGCACACTATTAATTTAGATCTTGATGAAGACCTGTGTACATCAGGTTCGGCTGTACTGTTGCAGAGTGTGGCGAGTAATTTAATTGGTAATGCGGTTAATCATACGGATGACGGCACTGAGATAAATGTCAGCTGGCATAAAACCGCTGGTGGCGAATGTGAGCTGCTGGTTGTAGATAACGGTCAGGGTATTGATGATGAGCATTTAGACCACCTTACAGAGCGCTTTTACCGGATAGATAACAGTAGCAGGGTACGTCAAGACGACGAAGATTTTGGATCAGGTTTGGGTTTGGCTATTGTTAAGCATATAGTGGAAGTGCATGGCGGAAAGCTAAGTATTACAAGTGAAATTGGCAAAGGAACGCGCTTTTGCTGTGTTTTTCAGCGGTCTGCAACAAATTTATAGAATTCTGTAATATTTGTGTAATAAAGGGTCAATATAATGCACCGTAATTAAATTATGTCCTAGAAAAAGGGCGTTACGGAGTTAAAATGAAAAAGATCGCTTTAATCGCTTCAACTATCATCACTATGATGGCGAGCACAATGTCTGTAGCTGCAGACTCACGTGACTACATATATATTGTTGGTTCTTCAACTGTATATCCTTTTGCAACAGTTGTAGCGGAAAAGTTTGGCCGTTCAACTAAATTCAAAACACCAAAAATTGAATCAACAGGTTCTGGCGGTGGTTTAAAATTATTCTGTTCTGGTAAAGGCATTAAGCACCCAGACATCACTAACGCTTCACGTCGTATTAAGAGTTCTGAAGTGGCTAAATGTGCTAAGAACGGTATCAACGACATCGTTGAAGTATTAATTGGTTTTGACGGTATCGTAATGGCTAACTCTAAGTCATCTGCACCATTCAAGCTAACGCGTAAAGAAATTTACTTAGCGCTTTCTAAACTTGTTCCTGGTAAAGACGGTAAATTAATTCCTAACCCTAACAAAACTTGGAAAGACGTTAACCCAGCTTTCCCTAACACTAAAATTGAAGTTTTAGGTCCACCACCATCATCTGGTACTCGTGATGCATTTAACGAACTGGCTCTAGAAGGCGGCGCTAAGAAAGTTGCTGACATCAAGAAACTTCGCGGTTTAAAAGCGGGTATTGGCGATGCTGAAATTAAAGCAATGATGACTAAGCTAGGCATTGATCGTAAGATTTATGACCAAATTCTTAAGAAGAAAGGCAAAGTTAAAGGTAAAGACATTGTTAAGAAGATTGCTCGTGCAGTTCGTGAAGATGGTGCATACATCGAAGCGGGTGAAAACGATAACTTAATCGTTCAAAAACTTGCAGCTAACCCTAACGCTCTTGGTATCTTCGGCTTTAGCTTCCTAGAAGAGAACAGAGATAAGGTTCAAGGCGCGACTATCGATGATATCGCTCCTGAGTTCGAAAGTATTGCAGACGGTTCATACCCTGTATCACGTCCTTTATACTTCTACGTTAAGAAAGCACACATCAGTGTTGTACCAGGTATGACTGAATACCTAGCAGCTTTCGTATCTGAGAAGGCAATGGGTGAAGACGGTTACCTAGTAGATAAAGGTATGATTCCTTTAGGTGAAGATGAGTTCAAAGCTGTGGAATCAGCAGCTAAAAACTTAACACCATTAAAGCTATAAAATAATAACAATATAGCGAAAAGGGCCAATTGTAAAAATTGGCCCTTTTTTATTTCATATTTTTTACATTTCTCTTTCGTATAAATTATTTATACAAATAATCTTATAAAATAGATATTTAAACGCGGTCAGTTAATCTATAATTGCGTCACTTATTCTATTAATAGTTACTACTTGGTCTTACATATATGAGTTTTAAGTTCTTACTACTGATTTTGGCAGCGATTAGCGTTGTTGGCTTTTTCTTAGGCCGTTCTAGAGCTAATGCTTTGGCTAAGAGCAACAAGACCAAATTGGCAGCACTACCTAATTATTACGGCTATATGACAGCCCTATGGTGCATAGTGCCAGCTATGTTTGCCTTATTCGCCTGGTCTCAGTTCGATCGTGGCTATGTAATGTCACAAACATTTGCTGATTTGCCCGCGCTCTACCAAAATTTAGAGCCAAGTGCGCTCGATGATTTTAAAAGCAATTTCGTCAACAGCGTAGAAGCTGGTTTAAAAGACGGTCTGCCAACAGAAGTACAGGCCTTAATCCCTATTTACGAAAAAGCCAAGCAAACCACTAAACTGGTTGAGGTGATTGGTAGCATCTTGCTAGCGATCTTAGCCGTGGTGGCTTGTTACTTTATTATTAAACCGGCTTTACGTGCTCGCCATGTAGTAGAAGGTTTTATACGCTACGCACTTATTGCTAGCTCAATGATTGCCATATTGAGTACAGTGGGCATCGTATTCTCAGTATTATTTGAATCGATTCGCTTCTTTAAAGAAGTATCTATAGTTGAATTTTTATTTGGTACGCACTGGAGCCCGCAAATTGCGATTCGTGCTGACCAAGTTGGAGCATCAGGTGCCTTTGGTGCCGTGCCGCTATTTGCCGGCACTATGCTTATTTCTATTATTGCCATGGTTATTGCCGCACCCATTGGCTTAATGACTGCTATTTACTTAACCGAATACGCCAGCAAAAGCTTACGCTCAATTGCTAAGCCAGCACTAGAAATATTGGCAGGTATACCCACCGTTGTTTATGGTGTGTTTGCAGCCATTACCGTTGCGCCCTTTATTCGTAATTCTGGTGGTTTCTTAGGTTTAGATGTTTCCTCTGAAAGTGCGCTAGCAGCGGGCTTGGTAATGGGTATTATGATTATTCCTTTCGTGTCGTCATTGTCAGACGATGTGATTAACGCCGTGCCGCAATCCTTGCGCGACGGTGCTTATGCTTTAGGCTCAACAAAAGCCGAAACTATTCGTAACGTACTTATTCCCGCTGCTTTGCCGGGTATTGTGGGTAGTTTACTTTTAGCGGCATCACGCGCCATTGGTGAAACCATGATTGTGGTGATGGCGGCCGGCTTATCGGCTAACCTCACGATTAATCCTCTGGAAGCTGTAACAACCGTTACCGTACAAATTGTAACCTTGTTAACAGGCGACCAAGAATTCGATAGTGCCAAAACGCTAGCCGCATTCGCCTTAGGTTTAATGTTGTTTATCACAACACTTATTTTAAATATTATTGCATTGCATGTAGTACGCAAATATAGAGAGCAGTATGACTAATCAAGTTCGACAAAAAGTAAAAGCAACGCTTAAAAAACGTTACGCTGCTGAACGCCGCTTTAGGTTGTTTGGTTTGGCGTCTGTAATGTTGGGCATGCTTTTTCTATGTTTCATGCTGTTTACAATATTAAGTAAAGGCCTACCTGCATTTACACAAAGCTATATGAAGCTTGATATTCACTTGGATAGCGAAGCTTTAGAAATTACGGATGCGACAGATCTTGATCAAATTCGCTATGCTGATTTTGACGGCGTGCTAAAGAAAGCCATCTATAAAGAATTTCCAGACGTAAGCAAGCGCAAGCAAAAGAAACAGCTGCGTAAGTTTATTAGCTCAGGCGCAGGTTATCGTGTATCTAAAGACGTATTGAAAAATCCAGAGTGGTTAGATACTGAAAAATCACTATGGGTTGTGGCAGGTGACCAAGTTAACTTGTTTATGAAAGGGCAAGTAGACGCGAGCGCGCCAGAAAGTGAGCGCCCGCTAGATGACCAGCAAATTGCTTGGCTGACTAAGCTAAAAGAAGACGGCAAACTCATTAAGCGTTTCAACACCGAATTCTTTAAATCGGGTGATTCGCGTGAACCAGAATTGGCCGGCATACTAGGTGCATTGAAGGGTTCATTGCTGACAGTACTAGTAACCTTGTTGCTTTCATTCCCTATTGGTGTGGCAGCAGCGGTATATTTAGAAGAATTTGCACCATCGAATAGATGGACAGACGTGATTGAAGTGAATATTAACAACTTGGCTGCCGTACCTTCTATTGTGTTTGGCTTGTTAGGTTTAGCTATATTTATTAACTTCTTTGATTTACCAAGGTCAGCACCCTTGGTGGGTGGTTTAGTGCTTACACTGATGACCTTACCAACTATTATTATTTCTTCGCGCTCTGCATTAAAAGCAGTACCGCCATCAATACGTGAAGCGGCTTTAGGTTTAGGTTCGTCAAAAATGCAGGTGGTATTCCACCATGTTGTTCCGCTGGCAATGCCAGGTATGCTTACAGGTACTATTATTGGTATGGCGCAAGCATTAGGTGAAACTGCACCTTTATTAATGATTGGTATGGTTGCCTTCGTTGTGGAGATTCCACAAGGCTTCACCGACCCATCTACAGTTTTACCGGTACAAATATTCTTATGGGCAGATAGCCCAGAGCGTGGCTTTGAAGAAAAAACCGCGGCAGCTATTATGGTTTTATTGGTATTCTTAATAGCAATGAACTCATTAGCCGTATTTTTACGCAAGAAATTTGAAAGGCGCTGGTAGTCTTTCGCTATATATAAAGCCCAAAAGGGCGTACATTAATTATTAAATAACATTACCAAACAAGAAATTAGGTAGATAGATATGTCATCAGCAGAAACAATTAAAGAAGATTCAATGGACGGTTCATCATTGCACAATGAAGAAACTGTGGGTCAAATTGAAGTGCCTGATGCGCGTATGACAACACGTAATGTAAATGTGTTCTACGGCGAAAAGCAGGCCATCTTCGATGTAAACTT
>CAYZLE010000013.1:0-15925 GCA_964479305.1 uncultured Gammaproteobacteria bacterium
TTTAGTGGTTCAAACGGGTGACTCACAGATTAATATTCAGAGCCTTCAAGTGCCCGGTGGTAAGCGTTTAGATATCAGTGCTTTTGCAAATGCTAATGATTTAAGCGGTAAACAATTCGTTTAAGAAAACCGGCAATCATGTGCGCACAACAATTTTTCAGTGACATTCGCCTGAATCGGTCCTATTATAGGCTCCCATGAAGATTATTATTATTGGTGCTGATCACGTTGGCGCATCCATCGCTCGTATTCTTGAAGTTGAAGAAGGTAATGACATTACTATTGTCGATACCGAAACACGCAAAAAAGAGCTAGATGACTTACAAAATAGTCTCAACATTAAAACGGTTGTGGGCGAGGTTTGTTATCCAAACGTACTTACCGAAGCCGGGGCTGATGATGCAGACATGCTTATCGCCTTAACCGATATCGATGAAATTAATATGATGGCCTGCCAAATAGCCTCATCTATTTTTCATATCCCAACCAAGATTGCCCGTATTCGTGCGAATGAATACTTAGCTCATACCGAACTTTACGACCCTATCCATCTTCCAATCGATGTAATTATTAGCCCAGAGCAAACCGTTACTCGTCATATAAAACGCCTTATCGAATATCCCGGTAGTTTTCAGGTTCTCGACTTTGCCGATGAGAAGGTGAAATTGGTTGCGATGAAAGTTTACGAAAACAGCCCTTTAGACGGGCATACTTTGCGTACGCTTAAACAACATATTCCTGATGTTAAAACTAAAGTAGTTGCAATCTACCGCGAAGACCGCCAAATTTTCCCAACGGGTGATACTGTTATTCAAAAGGGTGACGACTTATTCTTTTTAGCGCCAAGCGCAGAAATTCGCAAAGTTATGTGTGAAATGCAGCCAGAGTCTAAAAAGCTAACACGCATTGTGATTGCTGGTGGTGGCCACATTGGTAAACGCCTAGCTGTGGCTTTAGAAGAAAAATACCAAGTTAAATTAATTGAGTACAACCCTAAACGTGCGCAGCACTTATCCGAAGCTTTACACGACACCATTGTTTTGCAAGGTGACGTATCTGATCAAGAATTATTGCGCGAAGAAAATATCGATAAAATCGATTTGTTTTGTTCTGTCACAAATGACGATGAAGCCAATATTATTTCTGCCATGCTGGCTAAACGAATGGGTGCAGGCCGTGTAATGGCTATTGTTAACAATACGGCCTATGGTGACTTAGTTGAGGGTCGTGAAATTGATGTTGTGATATCCCCGCAACAAAGAACCCTGGGTGCCTTGCTTACTCATATTCGTAAAGGTGGTGTGACCGCCGTTTATTCATTGCGTAAAGGTGCGGCTGAGGCTTTAGAACTTGTGGCAAAAGGTGATGCGAGCAATTCAAAAGTTGTGGGTCAAAAAGTCGATGATTTACCACTACCTAAAGGCAGCACGATCGGTGCTGTAGTGAGAGGTGATGAAGTACTTATCTTAGAAAAAGATGTAGTGGTTGAATCAGACGACCATGTAATTATTTTTGTATCTGATAAAAAGCACATCTCTAAAGTTGAAGCCTTGTTTGAAGTAGGTTTTGGTTTCATTTAATACGCCATGCAATTTTTAACTGTACAACGTTTATTCGGCCTACTACTTTTATTGTTTAGCGTATGCATGCTGGCGCCCTTACCGGTTGTGTGGATATACGATGAAGGCTTCGCTAGCACCTTTGTTCTTTCAGCTTTTATTGCCTTTGCTATTGGCGTGTGTCTGTGGTTTCCCGCAAGAAACAAACGTGCAGAACTACGTACACGAGATGGCTTTGTATTAGTTGTCGCGTTTTGGTCTCTGTTTGGTTTAGTTGGGTCTCTACCACTTTACTTAATGCCTAGTTTAAATATGTCTTTCGGCGATGCGGTTTTTGAATCGATATCTGCTCTATCGACGACGGGTGCGACGGTAATGAGTGGTCTGGATGATTTACCAAAATCAATTTTATTTTATCGCCAGTTTTTACAGTGGATTGGTGGCATGGGTATTATCGTACTAGCGGTTGCTGTACTACCTTTATTAGGAGTAGGTGGAATGCAGCTTTATCGTGCTGAAACACCCGGTCCAATGAAAGACTCAAAACTAACACCCCGTATTGAAGATACCGCGCGTGCATTATGGTTTATTTATTTTGGTTTAACGGTGGCTTGCGCTTTATTTTATTGGGCGGCCGGCATGACACTTTTCGATGCTATAAGCCATAGTTTTTCAACAGTAGCCATTGGTGGTTTCTCAACTCACGATGCCAGCATAGGATTTTATGACAGCGCTATGATTGAATGGGTGGCTGTTGTTTTCATGCTGCTTGCGGGTATGAATTTTAGCTTGCACTTTATGGCCTTTCGATCGGTGTCATTAAAGTCATATGCTCAAGATGAAGAGCTGCGCTTTTATTTGTTTGTTATGTTCTTTGTTAGCATTGTAGTTGTAAGCTTTTTGTTCTCGCAAAACATTTATGAAAGCACTGCCGAAACATGGCGTCATGGTATTTTCCAAACGGTATCTATTGCTACCACTACCGGCTATGCAACCACAAACTTTAGTGTGTGGCCCTTTATTTTGCCAGTGCTACTTTTGTTTAGTAGCTTTATTGGTGGCTGTGCTGGCTCGGTCGGCGGCGGTATGAAGGTGGTGCGTGTATTACTTTTGTTTAAACAGGGCTTCCGCGAATTGCATCGTTTAGTTCATCCGCGTGCTGTTGTAACGATTAAGGTTGGTAAAAAACCTTTACCAGGACGTGTGATTAATGCGGTTTGGGGTTTCTTTTCAGCCTACGTTGGCGTATTTATTGTGATGATGCTTTTATTGCTAGCACTGGGTAACGACCAAGTAACAGCATTTTCAGCCGTGGCGGCATGCTTAAATAACTTAGGCCCGGGTCTAGGTGAAGTAGCTGCTAATTATGCAAGTTTAGATGCGGCATCTAAATGGATATTATGTTTTGCTATGTTGCTAGGTCGCTTAGAGATTTTTACCTTGTTGGTATTATTTACGCCAGCGTTCTGGAAAGCATAGTGGGTAAGTGTTAATACTGGACTTATAAAAAAAGCCCTATGAAATTATTCATAGGGCTTTTTTATTAGCTTGAAACAAGCTATTGGTGATGACGAGCTTATATCGATCCGTGGATAGTCCTTGCTCTTTATCTAATCCTTTAGATATTGTGATCCTTCACGCTTAGTATAATTACAAAGAAACTGGTTAAATAATACTCACATAGTCGGCAACACTTGTAGGACTATTCCTACAAAGGCCTTTTTGGCCTATATTTGTTACCAATGTTGTCTCTTGTCAACTTTACCGGAGAAATAGTTTTGAATTGTTTATTGCAACGCGTTAATTTTGCAAAAGTAGAAGTCGAAAATAGCATTATTGCTGAGATAAATACAGGAATATTGGTGTTTGTTGGCATTGAGAAAGCTGATGATGAGGCTGTTATGCAAAAAATGGTCAAAAAAATACTCGATTATCGGATATTTGCGGATGACGAAGACAAAATGAACCTCAGCGTTAAGGACATTTCAGCTGATATTTTGCTGGTGTCGCAATTTACCTTGGCTGCTTCTACGCAAAAAGGCAGAAGGCCGAGCTTTTCCTCAGCCGCACATCCTGATATTAGTCAGCCTTTGTATGAAGCAATGGCTAAAGAAATCGAGCGTGAATACAAACAGCCTCAACTGGGTCAATTTGGTGCTGATATGAAGGTAAGTTTGTGTAATGACGGCCCAGTGACCTTTCTATTACATATTTAATAGCCCTAAACTTGTTATTCCCTGCTTACATTGGGATAATAGCGCCATAACTAGATGGAGTCACAATGACAGACCGTAAAGCGACCGTAAGCCGCGATACTTCAGAAACTCAAATTACCGTGGGTATTAATCTCGACGGTACAGGAAAACTTAATGTAGATACTGGCGTGCCTTTTTTAGAGCACATGCTAGATCAAATTGCGCGTCATGGTTTAATTGACCTTGATATTAAAGCCAATGGCGATTTGCACATTGATGACCACCACACGGTTGAAGATATTGGCATTACATTAGGCCAGGCTTTTGCAAAAGCTTTGTCAGACAAAAAAGGTATTCGTCGCTATGGCCACGCTTATGTGCCATTAGATGAAGCTTTGTCTCGTGTTGTCATTGATTTTTCAGGTCGTCCAAGCATGACTTATAACGTTGAATATACACGTTCAATGATTGGTCAGTTTGATGTTGACTTGTTTAGCGAATTTTTCCACGGCTTTATTAATCACGCTGCAGTGACATTGCACATCGATAACCTACGTGGCGATAACTCTCACCACATTGCTGAAACTATTTTTAAAGCTTTTGGCCGTGCTGTGCGTATGGCGATTGAAGTTGATGAGCGAATGGGCGATCAAATGCCATCAACAAAAGGCAGTCTGTAAGCTTAAACAAGCTACTTAAGTTATGTCGACAATTGCAGTAATAGATTACGGAATGGGTAACCTGCGCTCGGTTGCTAAAGCCATAGAGCAGGTTGCCCAAGCTTCAGACAAAGTTCTGATAACCCAAGATAAACAACAAATACAAAACGCAGATCGAATTGTTTTTCCTGGGCAAGGTGCTGGTAAAGCTTGTATGCAGGCTTTGCAAGATCACAGCCTTGTAGATGTGGTTAAACAAGCTTGCGAAAACAAGCCGGTGCTGGGTATTTGTATGGGCTTGCAAGTGCTATTAAAGAACACAGCTGAAAATGGCGGTGTTGATTGCTTAGGTTTATACGACGGTGAAGTTAAATCATTTGCTGCGAATTTTACTGCGGAACAAAAGCAGAATTTAAAAGTGCCACATATGGGCTGGAACACAGTCTGTCACGATGAACAACATGCTTTATGGAAAGGTATTGAAAACAATAGCCATTTTTATTTTGTACATAGCTATTATGTAAGCGTTGCCGACGAAGCCTTAGCTTCGGGCAAAGCGCATTATGGTTTAGATTTTGTAGCGGCGTTAGCTAAAGAAAATGTGTTTGCCGTTCAATTCCATCCAGAAAAAAGTGCTGACAATGGTCTGCAGCTTTTATCAAATTTCGTTAAGTGGTCTGTGTAATACAGGCTATAAGTTTTATAGTTAATCAAGAGGATAAGCAGTGCAAGTCATTCCAGCAATCGATTTAAAAGAAGGCCAATGTGTACGTTTAAAACAAGGCCGCATGGAAGATGCTACTGTATTTTCAAGCAGCCCAGTTGAAACAGCGGGTAAGTGGGTAGAGCAAGGTACGCAGCGCTTACACCTTGTAGACCTTGACGGTGCATTTGCCGGTAAGCCACAAAACTTTAAAGCAGTAGAAGATATTGCGAAAGCCTATCCAGAATTAACACTTCAAGTAGGTGGCGGCATACGTGACAAAGAAACCATTCAGCGTTATCTTGATGCAGGTGTTCAGTACGTAATTTTAGGTACTAAGGCTGTTCATGAGCCAGAAATAGTTAGCGAATTTTGCGCTGTATTTCCGGGTCACATAATTGTGGGTCTAGATGCTAAAGATGGCAAAGTAGCCGTAGATGGTTGGTCTAAAATATTAGATCACGATGTGGTTGATATGGCGAAAAAATTTGAAAGCGATGGCGTTGAAGCCATTATCTATACTGACATTGGCCGTGATGGCATGATGAAAGGTGTAAATGTTGAATCAACAGTTAAGTTAGCCAAGTCGATGAATATCCCAGTTATTGCATCAGGTGGTGTAACTAACATTGATGACATTAAAGCACTTAAAGCTGTTGAGAAAGACAACGTAATGGGTGTGGTTGTAGGCCGTGCTATTTATGAAGGCACATTAGATTTAGCCGAAGCACAAAAGTTGGCGACTGAATAAAATGGCATTAGCTAAACGTATTATTCCTTGTTTAGATGTCGATGCAGGCCGCGTTGTAAAAGGCGTTAAGTTTGTTGACATTCGTGATGCGGGTGATCCAGTAGAGATTGCCAAGCGTTATGATCAACAGGGCGCTGATGAAATTACGTTTTTAGATATCACAGCGAGTTCTGACGAACGTCAAACCATGATTAAAATGGTTGAGCAAGTGGCGGAACAAGTATTTATTCCCTTAACCGTTGGTGGTGGAATACGTGAGTACGCTGATGTTATTAGAATGCTCAATGCAGGTGCTGATAAAGTAGGTATTAATACCGCTGCTGTTCACAAGCCTGAGCTAATTAAAGAAGTCTCCGACAAAGTAGGCAGTCAATGTATCGTTGTTGCTGTTGATGCTAAAAAAGTTTCGGAGCAAGGTGAAGAAGATCGTTGGGAAGTATTTACTCACGGTGGCCGTAAGCGTACGGGTATAGATGTACTTGAGTGGGGCATGAAAATGGCCGACTATGGTGCTGGCGAAATTTTGTTAACCAGCATGGACCGTGACGGCACCAAAATTGGTTTTGATTTAGAATTAAACAAAGCAGTATCTGAAGCGATAACTATTCCTGTTATTGCGTCGGGTGGTGTAGGTAACTTAGATCACCTTGTTGATGGTGTGATTAAAGGTAAAGCCGATGCTGTTTTAGCGGCGAGTATTTTTCACTTTGGTGAATACACCGTGCCACAAGCAAAAGAGCATATGGCAAAAGCGGGAATTGAGGTAAGAATATAATGTCATCTTCAAATGAAATATTAGCTCAACTAACAGACATAATTGAACAACGTAAAGAAGCAAAAGCTGATGATTCATATGTGGCTAGCTTGTTTACGAAAGGCCGCGAAAAGATATTAAAAAAAGTGGGTGAAGAAGCTTTTGAAACGGTTATGGCAGCGCAAGAAGGTGATAAAGAGCACCTTGTATATGAAACGGCTGACCTATGGTTTCATACAATGATTATGTTGTCCGAACAAAACTTATCTGCAGACGATGTGCTGCAAGAACTAGCGCGAAGATTCGGTGTCTCAGGACATGACGAAAAGAATTCACGTTCATAAAAACTATATTATCAGGAGAAAGCAATGCTAAGTGGTATGAGTCCTTTATCTATAATAGTTATCCTAGTTATTGTTGTATTGTTATTTGGCACAAAAAAATTGCGCGGCTTAGGTGGTGATTTAGGCGGAGCAATTAAAAACTTTAAAAAAGCCATGAGTGACGAGAACGATAAAGACGACAATGTTATCGAAGCTGAAAGTAAAGAAGAAAAAGAAAAGTAAAACTTCTTTCATAAGCTATGTTTGATGCAAGTTTCTTCGAATTACTAATTATTGCAGTCGTTGCATTATTAGTAGTGGGTCCCGAGCGCTTGCCGGGCTTGGCGATAAAGGCCGGGCAATATATAAGTCGCTTACGCCGCCTTTGGCAAAATACTAAGTATGATATAGAACGTGAAATGCATAATGCAGAAATTATGCGAGTAACAGAAAATGTCAAAGAAGACCTAGATGATATCGTTAAGCATATCGACGATGAAATGCATCAACTGCCAGAACCTTCTAAACCAGCAAATAAAAAAAAGTCTAAAGCTAAAAGAAGCAAAGTAGAAAAAAATGTCGACTGATCATAAATTCGCGTCAGGCATTATCGAGCATTTTGTAGAGTTACGCTCTCGAATCATGTACATGCTGATAGCATGGCTTTTGGTTTTTTGTGTTTTAGCTTTTTTTGCACAAGATATTTACACTTTTGTCGCCACACCGCTTATTGATGTTTTACCTGAGGGTGGATCAATGATTGCCACGAATGTGGTTGCGCCTTTCTTCGTGCCATATAAGCTGGCAATGCTCTTATCTATATTTATAACAATGCCATTTTTGTTGTATCAAATTTGGTGTTTTGTAGCGCCTGGTTTATATACCAAAGAAAAACGACTTGCACTGCCGCTTATGGCATCTAGTGTTGTGCTGTTTTACATGGGCGTAGCATTCGCCTATTTTGTTTTGTTTAAGTTTGTATTTGCCTTCATCGTTAAATTTGCGCCAGAAGGCGTACAAGTGATGACAGATATTAGTAGTTACCTAGATTTTGTGGTGGTTATATTTCTAACATTTGGTTGTGCCTTTGAAGTGCCAGTGGCGACTGTCTTATTAGTTATGCTAGGTGTTGCAAGCCCAGATCAGTTAGCCGAAAAACGCCCCTTTGTTATTGTGGGCGCTTTTGTAATCGGAATGTTTTTAACGCCACCAGACGTTGTTTCACAATTTATATTAGCGATACCTATTTGGTTATTATTTGAAATAGGTATTTTTTGTTCACGCTTTGTATATGCAAAGCCAGAAGAAGAATTAGAAGATTTATGAGTATAGTAATAATTGGTGCGGGCCATGCCGCTGCACAGTGTGTGATGAATATTCGCCGCGAAGGCCTTGAGGCAAAAATAACTATGATTGGTGACGAACCTTACTTGCCGTATATGCGTCCACCATTATCAAAAGCATTTTTACAAGATACTCAAAGTGCAGAGCAACTTTTAATTAAGCCAGAGACTTTTTATAAAGATAATAATGTTGAGTTTGTTCAAGCAAAGGCAACAGCCATAAATACAGAAAAGAAAGAAGTCGTCTTAGATAAAGGTGAAGCTTTGGCTTACGACAAACTTGTTGTGGCAACAGGCGCTAAATTAAGAAAGTTAACGATTCCTGGTGCTGATTTAGACGGCGTTTATTACTTGAAAACACTAGCTGAGGCAGAAGCCTTAAAAGCAGCTATGCAAACATCTAGGCGTATGGTTGTGTGTGGCGGTGGTTATATAGGTTTAGAGGTTGCTGCCTCAGCACGCCAAGCTGGTTTAGAGGTAACGGTTATTGAGCAAGGCGAAAGGTTAATGCAGCGTGTAGTGTCTCCAGAGACATCATCTTATTATGAGACCTTACATAAAGAGAATGGTGTGAGTATTCGTTGCAATAAAACAGTAACTGAATTTATAGGTGACACCGGTATTAAAAAAGTTGTTTGTGCCGATGGTGAAGAATTTGAAGCTGATTTAGTTGTAGTGGGTATTGGTGTTATTCCAGAAACAGAATTAGCAGAAACAGCCGGTGTAGATATCGATAATGGGATTACGGTGAATGCTTATTGCCAAACAAACATAGATAATATTTATGCGATGGGTGATTGTGCCAATCACTTTAATGAAATATACCAAAAGAATCTTCGTTTAGAATGTGTGCAAAATGCAAATGGACAAGCTAAAACAATAGCTTTACATTTGGCTGAAAAAGAACAGGCTTACAATGAATTACCTTGGTTTTGGTCAGATCAATACCAAGTGAAGTTGCAAATAGCGGGAATATCCGAAGGTTATGATGAATTAATCGTTCGCCACAACCCTGATAACAAAGCCGCTATGACGATATTGGCAATGAAAGATAACAAGCTTATAGCTGCGGAAGTTATTGCAAACCCTAAAGATTTCTTAGCAGCTAAAATGTTGATTGCTAAAGGTATTTCGTTAGATAAGTCTCTTTTACAAGATGTAAATACACCGTTAAACACGCAATTAACATAAGTTTGCACTCTTAAAGGGCAATTGTAGAAGAAAATAAGAAATATTAAAAATAATGCTTTATACTGAGCGAAATAGATTTGCATTTGCAAAATTGGGCAATTGTGGATTTTGTAATTAAATAGTTCTTTCAAAAAAGGTGTCTAAAATGATTAAAAAAATTATGGTTGTTGCAGCGTTAATGCTAACTGCACAAATGAGTTTTGCACATGGTAAGCATGGTGCACACGATACAGATTACAGTGGTTTCTTAAAATCAGGTGACGGTTCATATGTTGCTGATGGTTTTAAAAACTGTGTTGCATATTCAAAAATGCCTAAAGCTGGTGAAAAAGGCTGTAAGGGTGGTGCTGTTAAAGCTGCGCCTAAGGCTCCAATTGCTGATGCTGATAAAGACGGCGTAGCTGATTCAGCTGACAAATGTCCAACTACAGTAGCTGGTGCATACGTTGATGTTAACGGTTGTGAGTTTGATAAAGATGGTGACGGCGTTGTAGATAGCAAAGATGAGTGTAACTACACTGATGCTGGCGTTAAAGTAGCTGCTAATGGTTGTGCGGTTGCTGCTGCAGCTCCTGCAGCTCCTGTTGCACCTGCGGCTCCTGCAGTTGCTAAAACTATTCAGCTAAATGTTAACTTTGCATCTGGTTCAGCAGTTGTTCCTGCTAGCTACTACGGTGAAGTTGCTAACGTTGCTAGTTTCATGAATCAGTACCCTGCATCTTCAGTAGTTATTGAAGGTCACACTGATAGCCAAGGTTCTGCTGCATTTAACAAATCACTATCTCAAAAACGTGCTGATGCTATTGCTGCTTTATTATCAAGCAAGTATGGCATTCCTAGCTCACGTGTTTCAGCTTTTGGTTACGGTGAAGAGCAACCTGTTGCAGATAACGCAACTCGTAGCGGCCGTGCTGCTAACCGTCGTGTAATTGCGACAGTTAAGTAATATAGCTAAGTAATACAGCTATAACTTATAGTTGGATCAAATTTTGATCTAAAAAAGCGCCCTTCATAGGGCGCTTTTTTTATGCTTAAATGAAAGGCATGCAACTAAAAAAAGACATTGAAGCGTGTACGGCTTGTAAAGAAAGTCTTCCATGTGAGCCGAAACCAATCGTTCGTTTTGCACGTAATTCCAAAATTCTAATTATCGGGCAAGCACCTAGTAAGACTGTGCAAGAAACAGGCGTGCCTTGGGATGATGCAAGCGGTAAGCGCTTACGCTCATGGTTGCAAGTGACAGAAGAAGCGTTTTATAACGAAGCATTATTTGCCATTGTGCCTATGGGTTTTTGTTACCCAGGGAAAGGCAAAAGTGGTGATCTACCGCCTAGACCAGAATGTGCACCTTTGTGGCATGAAAGGGTGATAAATGAATTACCAAAAGTAGAGCTGATTCTACTAATTGGACAGTATGCACAAAAGCATTATTGTAAAGATAGTTATAAAACAATAACTGGGCGTATAAAAAATTGGCAAGAATTCTACCCACAAATGATTCCTTTGCCACACCCGTCTCCGCGTAACCAATTATGGTTGAGAAAGAACGCCTGGTTTGAAAAAGATGTTTTACCTAAACTTCAAATACGTGTGCAAAAGCTAATAGCTAAATAGTTTTGCCCTAACCGTTTTACGATATTCTTTTGGTGTTGTGCCTAATTGTTTTTTAAATAAGGCGCTAAAGTAACTTGTGTTGCTAAATCCAGTTTGAAAAGCTACTTCTTGAATGCTTAGGTTAGTAGATTGAAGTAAGTCTTTTGCATGTTGAAAACGTAGTATTTGCAAGTAAACGGTGGGTGTTTTGCCAGTAGCCTCTTTAAAGCGGCGCGCAAAATGTCTGTCGCTTAAACCAAATTTTGTGGCCAGTGTTTCTAGTTTAAGCGGCTCTGCATAATGTTCTTGAAGCCAGCTTTGCGCTTCAGCAATTGTTTCGTCAGCATGGCGATTATCTTTGAATTCAAAATATGCACGCTTGTCATAAGATTGACGAATTTCATGTGAGAAGTGTTTTTCAATATGCTGTGCTGTAGACAAATTAAAAATATTACTAATGTGGTGGATTGTTAAGTCGGCTAATGAATTTATACTTGCAGCACAAAAAAGGCGTTCAGCTTCAGTAATAAAGTGTTCACGTTTGAGTTCGACTTCGGGGTACATTTTTTCAAATTCATCGAAAAAGTACCAATGAGTTGTGGCGGGTTTTTTATCTAGTAATCCAGTTTCCGCAAGAAGGCAACAGCCAGTACCTACGGCTGTAATGCTTGCACCAGCAGAATGCTGTTCTTTAAGCCATGTAATTAACTCAGCTGACTGAGAGATGACTTTCCGAGGGTTACGCCAAAGGGCAGGAATAAAAATATAGTCGTAGTTTTGTGTGTGCGTATCAAGGTTTATATCGGCTAAAAGCTTAAGGCCAGAAGGGGTTTTAACAGCTTTATTTTTTGCGACACTAATGGTTTGGATGTTAAGTTTATGAGAGCGGTTAAGTTGTAATGCAGCATTAAGCATCTCTGTTGGCCAGGTGATGCTAGTACTCAGCATATTATCTAAAAAAATGAATGCTACATTAATCATAGTGCGGATTAATATAGCATTATTAAGACTAAGTTAATGAATCAGTTTAGATGAAGTTACCGTTCTTGTAATCTGAGTAGGCTTGTTCAAGTTCATCTTGAGTATTCATTACGAAAGGTCCGCCTCTAACGATAGTTTCTTTAATAGGTTGACCTGAAATCAGTAAAAACCGGCTTTTTTCGGACTGATTTTGTATATGTAAATTCGTACCTTTAGAAAAAACAGCGAGTTCATTGCTACTAACACTATGTTTGTTTGAGTCCCCGATTACTTCAACTGTGCCTTCGGTAACATAGATAAAAGTATTATGACTCTCTTCTATGCTTTCAATAAAAGCGCCATTTTCATCAAGTTCAACATCAAAGTATAAAGGCTTTATATAGTGATTAACCACTGGGCCAGTTGTGCCTTGTGTGGTTGTGCCAGTAACAACGTGAATATTAGAACCGTCTCGTTCTTCAGTAGGGATTTGGCTCGAATCAAATTCTTGGTATGCAGGCTCAGTCATCTTATGTTCTGCTGGCAAGTTCACCCATAATTGTATGCCATGCAATAGGCCATTTTCCTGCTCCGGCATTTCAGAATGAATAATACCTTTGCCAGCGGTCATCCACTGCACGCCGCCGGCTCTAATTACCCCTTCATTCCCAGCACTATCTTTATGGCGCATATTTCCAGCAAATAAATAGCTAACAGTTTCAAAACCACGGTGTGGGTGAGGAGGGAAGCCACCAATATAATCATCAAGGTTGTCAGAGTGGAAGTCATCAAGCATTAAAAAGGGGTCAAGGCTAGGTAATTGATGCAAGCCCATTACGCGGGTTAATCGAACGCCAGCGCCATCTGAAACACGCTGTCCTTTTACCAGGTTGATTACTGAACGATTACTCATAAGTTTGCCTCTTTCATATCAGTATAATGCAGGAATAGCTTGTTTAGCCATAGTCTACCTGAAAAAAATTAATAAGCAGTTGACAGTGTTAGGAGCAGCTTCTATAGTTAAACTATATGAATATATTTAATGAAAAAATAGTCCTTGTTGTAAAAGTCGTCCTAAAGACGAACGCTTGGTGCTGGGTTAAATAAACAGAAAAGTTTCTGAAAAACCCGCACCTTGCAAAAGATGCGGGTTTTTTTTTATGTGAACAGGTGTAAATAAGTGAAAATTACAGGTGCAAAGGCTTTAGTTGAAGCCTTATTAAAAGAGCAAGTTAGTTTAATGTATGGCTATCCAGGTGGCGCGATTATGCCTGTCTACGATGCTTTATATGACTACCAAAAAGAGTTGAAGCATGTGTTGGTACGACACGAGCAAGGCGCTGCTATGTCAGCAATTGGTTATTCTAGAGCTACTGGTAAAACAGGTGTTGCATTGGCAACCTCTGGACCGGGTGCAACTAATTTGATCACAGGTATTGCCGATGCTTTTCTTGACTCTGTACCGGTTGTATTTATTACCGGACAAGTAGCTGGTCCATTATTAGGTACTGACGCATTCCAAGAGTCGGACATTGTGGGTATGACTGTTCCTGTAACAAAGTGGAACTATCAAATTACAGATGCAAAAGAAATTCCTGAAATTGTGGCTAAAGCTTTTGCAGTTGCGAAGCATGGTAAGCCGGGCCCTGTATTAATTGATATTACAAAAGATGCTCAAGTTGAAGAGTTTGATTTTCCTGCGATAAAAGATTGGCCTACATATGAAATGGAAAATCGTTATCGTGGCGAGCTAACTAAGAAAACCGTTCAAGATGCTGCGGACATTATTAATGAAGCTGAGCGCCCGTTAATTTTTGTAGGTCATGGCGTGCTGTTATCTAAGGCTGAGCAAGAGTTAATCGCACTATCAGAAAAAGCGAATATTCCTGTATGTAGTACTCTGCTGGGTTTGTCGGCTTTTCCAAATGGTCATGATAACTATAAAGGCATGCTGGGTATGCACGGTAACTATGGGCCGAATATTCTAGCGAATAAGGCTGATGTTGTTATTGCAGTAGGTATGCGTTTTGATGATCGCGTAACGGGTAAGTTAGATACATTTTTGCCTGATGCAAAAGTAGTACATATTGAAATAGACCAATCAGAACTGGGTAAAAACATTACGCCAGCTGTAGGTTTACTAGCTGATGCGAAAGAAGGTTTGAGTGCATTGCTTCCATTAGTGGCGGCTAATAAGCACCCTAAGTGGCATCAACAGTTTGCAGATTGTTATGCTGAAGAAATGGCTAAGGTTATTGAGAATGAAATTCGTCCTACAAGTGGCGAAATTAAAATGGCCGAAGTAATTAATATGCTTTCTGAGAAAACCAAAGGTAAAGCGATTATCGTAAGTGACGTTGGTCAGCATCAAATGATGGCTGCACGTTATTATGGTTTTGAACAAACTGATTCGCATATTTCATCAGGCGGCTTAGGCACTATGGGCTTCTCATTACCTGCGGCAATTGGCGCGAAAATGGGTCAGCCAGATAGAGAAGTAATCGTAATTGTAGGTGACGGTGGCTTCCAGATGAATATTCAAGAGTTAGCTGTAGCTATGCAAGAGAATGTAGCCATTAAAGTCGTTATTTTAAATAACTCTTTCTTGGGTATGGTTCGCCAATGGCAAGAGCTATTCTTTGACCGTCGTTACTCATTTACAGAGATGGACAACCCAGACTTTGTAAAAATTGCAGAAGGTTATCGTATAGACGCTAAGCTAATTGAGAAGCGTGAAAATTTATCTAAAGAACTAGATAAGATGCTCGCATCTAAAAAACCTTATTTGTTAGATATACATGTAGAAAAACAAGATAACGTATTCCCAATGGTACCAGCCGGTGCTGCTGTTGCCGATGTACGTTTAAGTTAAGAGAATATTATGGAACGTAAAGCTTATTATTTACAATTAAAATCAGAAAATGCCTTGCGCGTGTTGCAACGTATTTCTACTGTGTTTTCACGTAATCGTTTTAACATTGAAGAGCTTCATGTTAAACCTAGCGAAGAAGCTAATTTGTCACAGTTTGATATTACTATTCATGCTGAGCCTCATCGCGTAGACAATTTGAAAAAGCAGCTTCGTAAAATTATTGAAGTGGTAGAAGTACAAATTAAGGCGAAGTAGTTTAATAACTAAACTGCCCAAAACAAAAAAGCCCGCCCAAAATAAATGGGGCGGGCTTTTTTTATAACTTTAACTTACTAAAAATTAGTCTTTTAGTACAAAAGTAATCATCATTGTTACGCGGAATTCAGTAACTTTACCGTCTTCAACTAAAGCGTTTTGGTCTTTAACCCAAATTGACTTAACATTTTTCAATGTTTTAGAAGCGCGCTTAACGCCTTCTTTAATAGCATGTTCAAAACTTTCTTCCGATGAAGCAATAACTTCAGTAACCTTTGCGATAGTCATAATTCTCTCCTAATGAGTTTGATTAGATAAGTATAAGTAAAACAATATTAACCGCAGATAGCAAGTCTTTAATGGATATGAAACCTTAATTTACACATCAGCTAAAAAGGCGCAGAATAAAGCTTTATTCTACTTGAGACTAGTATGCTAAAAGATTTTACAGTCGGCCGTGTATTAACGATGTTGGATGATATCGATAACACAGCACCGTCGTACTCACTTAATAGAGCACAAAGCTTGCGGCGTGTTATGTGGGTTATGGCAACGGTGGCTTTAAGCTTGTTTCTTATTAACTACTTAATGAGTAGCCGGGTGTTGCGAGAGGGTTTGTACGCCTTAGCAGCGTGGCAAGAGATTCCAAAGAAAACTTATTTTCTGTCAATGTATAAGACCGGTTGGGGAGAGTTGATAGGCTATTGCTGGTGGACCTTCTGGCAAGTGATAGGGTATTTAGTCTTGCCATGTATCGTAATAAAAAC
>CAYZLE010000014.1:0-15657 GCA_964479305.1 uncultured Gammaproteobacteria bacterium
AGCAGTTTTTCACGGCTTAGGTGTACCGTATCTTCTAAGCGTGTATAAAGAAGTTCTTGCATTATGGGCGCGTTAACTTGGTTTATCAAAGGCAATATTGCATTTGCTAATTGAGCTTTACCCGCTAGCTGGCTCATATCTATATCTACGGCGCTTTCTTTAAACATGTATTCTGCAAGTGGTAAGGCGGTTTCAAAACGCTGTTCAAATTTTTCTTTGCCTTCACTTTTCACTAGGCTGTCAGGGTCTTCGCCGTCAGGCAAAAATAAAAATGATAATTGCGCTGTGTCATTTAGTGCACTTAAACTATTGCTTAATGCTCGCCATGCCGCTTGTTTGCCAGCTTTGTCACCATCGAAACAGAAAATAATTTTATCGCTCATGCGAAGTAATTGTTGAATATGTTCTGTTGTTGTAGCGGTACCCAGGGTGGCGACAGCTGTTTGAATACCTTGTTCTGCCAAGGCTACAACGTCCATATAACCTTCTACAACAAGAATGTAGCTAATATCTTTTGCATATTTGCGAATTTCGTATACACCATAGAGTGCTCGGCCTTTATGAAAAACCGGGGTTTCAGGGCTGTTTAGATACTTAGGTTCTTTGTCCGCAGTGATTACGCGACCACCAAATGCAATCGTATCGCCTTTACGATTGCGGATAGGAAACATGATGCGATGTCTGAATTTATCGTACTGCTTGCCTGAGTCATTCTCAGATATTAAACCAGCTTGCTTGAGCAGCAGTTTTTCTTCGTCTGTTTTGCCAAGGCTTGTAATTATGGTGTCCCAAGAGTCTGGGATATAGCCAATATTATAGTTTGCTGCAGTTTGCCCAGAAAGCCCGCGATTTTTTAAATAATTAATCGCATCTGGTTGTTGGCGTAGTTGTTTTAAAAAAATATCGGACGCCGACTTGTTTAAGTCTAATATTTTCCTGTTCTCATTTACTTTTTGCTGTTGACCAGGCGTGAAGTCTTCGTAAGGTATTTCTAAGCCGGCTGTTTGGGCTAAGGCTTCTATAGCTTCTGGAAAGTTTAAGCGCTCATGTTCCATTAAAAAGGTAATAGCCGTGCCATGCGCACCACAACCGAAACAATGGTAAAACTGCTTTTCTTGGCTTACTGTAAAAGAGGGCGATTTTTCATTATGAAAGGGGCAGCAAGCCTTATAGTTCGCGCCGGCTTTCTTTAAGGGCACGTGAGAATCGATAACATCAACTATGTCTAGTCGGTCAAGTAGATCGTCGATAAAGTGTTTTGGAATGCGGCCTTTCATTTTATCAGTATATATTGTCGGAACTTGAGACTCGAGTATTACTCGTTAATTATTTTTTATAATTGCAGCCTGAATATCTTTTAGGCTTCTTGGCCAAGGCTTATTGTTTTTTATTTCTACAGGTAGTTCGTCAATAGCATTTTTTGCTTTAACTGAATCAGGATAAGTCCCACATAATAAAACATGCCAAGGGCGGTCGTTTCTAGTGGTTAAATAATAAGCTAGATCGCAGCGTGTAATGATAGTTTCAACAAAATGAGCAAGCTTGTCATATTGTTCTGTACCAAATAGCTGCAAAACATAATGCTCGTTGTTTTGAGCTAAAAGCCATTCGTGAGAGTGTAATGTGTTGCCAATGATAGGTTCAGCGATAGTGTCTGCACCCGCATCTGTGTCTATGTTTGTGCCAGTCTCTGAATTTACAGGAGCCACCTCAGGAGAGGGTATAGGCTCTATAGTTGTGACCTTGGTTGTTTCCGCAGCGATATTATTTTCAAGTTGGTCTTCAACATGTTTTTTGGCACTGTCCTTAGCAACGAAAAATAAAGAGGCTAGTAGTGCAACTATTAAAACAGGTATGGTAATTTGGGATGCAATTACTGATGTTGGTTTCCTATTGAAATGTAAAACCGCTTGATGATTAATGTGTGATGGAATACCGCCGGACTTAATAGTGATTTTGTTTAGTGATTTTTCGCTTATTGTAGGTAGTAGTTCACTATTGGCTTGAACGAATTTTTGTTCTATATATCGTTGAATTTCATTTTTGTTGAATGCGCGCATTTGTACGGAATAGGTCGGTACTTTAAGTGTGTTTTGCGCATTGTCTATATTTCTTTCACCTATGAGTACAAATTTTAAGTGCCCAAGCTTTTGGTCGTTAATTGATTTTGTTAAGCGCGAAATTATTTTTAATGTATCGGGTCTTACTAGCTCAGCATCATCTATTATTAATAAAGGCTGCTCGCCGGATTTTAATAACTCAAAAATAGTGATTGTTGCTGATTTAGCAAGCTCATTTATATCGTTAGACTGTACGCTATTCTTAGATAAGCACTTAAATATACCAGTGAGGTTATTTTTTTTCTTAGCGGTATATAAAAAACTAGTATAGGGCTTATCGTTTTTATGAATGTGGTGGGCGAAACTGGTTTTGCCAATGCCTTTTTCACCTTTAATAAGGCACATATCTATATCGCCAGACAATGATTTATGAATGCCGTGCTGAATCATTTTAAGCGAGTCTGTAAGCAAGAAGTCTTCAGTGTAACAAGCTTCACTTTGAAAGGGCTGAGTCTTAAGTTTATACTTTTCTAGTGTTGCAGTATTAAGATGTAGGCCGTTCAGTATCATTTACAAGCCTTTGCTAAATAAGACTCAAGTGCATTTTTGTCATAATCGTCACTAACAAATGCTTCGCCAAGCTTCTTAAGTAGTATCAGTCTAATATTGTTGTTGAAGGTTTTTTTGTCGCGCAGCATAAGGTCGATAAAGTCATCTTTAGTCATACCTGTTGGCGGCGATGTTGGTAGTTTAGCCGACTTTACAATCTTAAGGCTGGTTTCAAAATCTTCTTTGCTGATTAAGCCTAAGTCATGTGAAAACTCAGCCGCCATCACCATGCCAATGCCTACTGCTTCACCGTGAAGATAGGTTTTGTAGTTTGTAAATGTTTCAATAGCGTGGCCAAAAGTATGGCCTAAGTTTAGTAGTGCTCGAACAGATTGTTCTGTTTCATCTAACTCAACTATTTTCGCTTTAATTTCACAAGAACGTTTGATGGCGTATGCTAAAGCGTCACTGTCTAACTGGAGTAAGGCGTCCATATTATTAGACAACCATTCTAGAAAATCAGCATCGTATAAAAAACCGTATTTAATAACCTCAGAAAGGCCTGCTGATAATTCTTTGGCTGGTAGCGTATTAAGAGTTGATGTGTCAGCTATAACGGCAATGGGCTGATGGAATGCGCCAATCATGTTTTTGCCAAGAGGGTGGTTTACAGCAGTTTTTCCACCGACTGAAGAGTCAACTTGAGATAATAGAGTAGTGGGTATTTGTATAAAGTCTATACCGCGTTGATAGCATGCAGCAGCAAAGCCAGTCATGTCACCAATAACACCGCCACCTAAAGCAATAAGTATGCTTTTACGGTCTAGTTTATTTTCTAGCAAAGAGGTGAAGATAGTATTCATTGACTCTAAGCTTTTATATTTTTCACCATCTTCAAGTGCAACAAGTGTACAGTCTTTATTGAGCGACTTTTGCAGTGTGCTCCAATATATGTCGCGAATAGTTGTATTGGTAATAACCGCTACTTTTTTATTGTGAATTAAATCTTTGAATAAGCTCGGGTCAGACAGAATATTGTCGCCTATATAAATAGGGTAACTTCTGTCTCCAAGGTTAACGTTTAATGTGCTCATAATAACTTTGTTTAATTTCGTGGTATAAATCGGCAGCCATTGTATTGATTTTATGCGCGTTAGTGTCAAAAACTAAGTGGGCAGTTTCTTCATATAATGGTGATCTTTCAGCCATCAAGTCTCTTAATGTTTGTTCTGGTTTTTCCGTTTGCATTAAGGGGCGGTTAGTATCGTCACCTATACGAATTAGCTGCTCTTCTACCGTTGTTTTTAAGTAGACAACAAATCCTCGTTTTTTTAAAAGTTTACGAT
This sequence comes from uncultured Gammaproteobacteria bacterium, assembly GCA_964479305.1. Classification (GTDB taxonomy): domain Bacteria; phylum Pseudomonadota; class Gammaproteobacteria; order HTCC5015; family HTCC5015; genus JAHDBX01. The sequence goes on from CAYZLE010000014.1 coordinate 3,956, forward strand.
TATTTTTTTTAAGTACGCTACCGCCGCCAGTAGCTAAAACTATTCTATGATTTTTAACAATACGCTTTATGGCGTTACTTTCTCTTTCACGAAAACCTTTTTCGCCTTCGTAATCAAAGATAGTAGGTATATCAACGCCAGTCTGATCAGTGATCAGTTTATCAGTATCATAAAATTGGTATTTTGCTATTTCTGCTAATTGGCGGCCAAGGGTGCTTTTACCAGCACCCATTGGGCCAACTAAGAATATGTTTTTAGGAGTTTTAGAATAGTGCATCATGCAATGATACACCATTCATAGTCAAAATTTTATCGGAAGGTATTCAATAATTTTATTGAATTGAAATATTGTCTCGGATAATTTTTGGTGTAATAAATATTAACATTTCTGACTTGTCATCTTCTTTGCTTGTACGTTTGAATAAGCGTCCAACGATTGGTAGATCACCAAAGAATGGTACCTTATCAATAGCGTTTCGTGTTGTTTGCTCAAAAATACCACCTAGTACAATAGTTTCGCCATTATCGACTAATACTTGCGTTTGTACTTCTCGTGTATCAATACTTGGTATTAAGTTAGAGCCAACACCAAATAGTTCACCAACTGTATCGTTCTTAACAGTTAAGTCCATGATAACTCGATCATCAGGAGTGATTTGCGGGATAACTTCTAAGCTTAAAACGGCTTTTCTGAATTGAACTGTAGTACCACCACTTGCAGACTCTTCAGCAAATGGTATTTCAACACCTTGCTCAATTAAAGCTGCTTTTTGGTTAGAGGTGATAACACGCGGTGATGAAATAATCTCGCCACGCTCTTCCGCTTGCAGGGCAGACAGCTCTAGATCTAAGAAAGTACCAAACGGTAGGCTTGCAAGTGCTAGGGCAATATTACCAGCCGGGTTAGGTGCCGCTAAGTTAACCGCATAAGTATCTGGTATGTTTAGAGTGTCTTGGTTAATAAGTTGTTGAAGACCTGCAGCTGAGCCACTTGCAGCAAAACCATTTCCGTTTGCAGTTGTGCTTCGGCCAACACCCAGGTTAACACCAATATCTTTATTAAAGTCATCACTAGCAATTACAATTCTAGACTCAATTAATACCTGTGTAATTGGTACGTCTAAACGGTTTACTAGAAGTCTTATCTCGGTCAGTTTTTCAGAAGTATCATTAACAATTAACATGTTAGTTCTTGAGTCAACTGCTGCTGTTCCACGAGCTGAAAGTATGCCAGAGCTAGCTGAAGATGCGCCACCTTCAGAGTCTGCTGAAGCGTCTGTTGCACCACTTGAGCCTTCGCCTAATAACGCCGCAATATCTGAAGCTTTAGCATAATTGATTTGAATGAACTCTGTACGTAAAGGTGCTAACTGTGAAACTTGTTGTTTTGCTTCTAATTCAAGCTTTTCACGTGTTGCAATTTCTTGTGTAGGCGCAATTAATAGTACATTGCCTGATTTACGTTTATCTAAACCTTTAGAGTTTAAGATAATGTCTAAAGCTTGGTCCCAAGGAACATTTTTTAGACGTAAAGTTAGCTTGCCCACTACAGAGTCACTAACTACTACGTTTAAGTTTGTGAAGTCAGCAATTAATTGTAGTACTGAGCGTACTTCAATGTCTTGGAAGTTAAGTGATAAACGTTCGCCAGTGTAGCCAAACTTGTCACGAATCTGCTTTTCTTGAACTTCTTTTGAAATTTCTTTTACTTCAATAGTGAAGATGTCATCTGACTGATAAGCGATATGGTCAAAAGTTGTATCATTCGCAGTAATAACTAAACGAGTGTTACGCCCATTTTTGAATGCGTCAACTGTTTTAACCGGTGTAGCAAAGTCAATTACATCTAAACGTCTAACGAATTCATCAGCAATATCGGCGTTAACGAAGTCAACCAATAAGCGGCCTTTGTCTTCGTTAATATCTACAGCAATTGATGGGCTAGACATATCAACAACAATACGGCCCTCACCTTTACTGCCACGGCGGAAGTCAATGCTATCAATGCCACGACTATCTTGTAGAGCAGGCGCGTTTGTTAGGGTCTCATCAGAGAAAGTGCTTGCTAAAGATCTTTGTTTAGGAGCTGAGCCTTGTCTACCACCTAAAGTAATGTATACCGTGTTGCCTTCTACGCTTGTGTCGTAGGCAACGAGTTCAGATAGGTTTAAAACTACTCGTGTTTTGCCACCAGCTTCTACAGTTTTAATAGAGCTAGTTACACCGATGCTTACAGGTATAGTCTTCTCTTTAAGTGCATTTTTGGTGTCAAGTAAGTCAATTGCAATTCGCGCAGGGTCATTAATCGTAAAACTTAAAGGGTCAGAAGGCGCACTCGCCATTTCTAGAGCCACTTGAAGTTTATTTCCTGGCAAGGTTGAAAAGTCCACGTTTTCCAAACTATTTTGAGCAAATAACGCCGTACTGATTAGCGTTAGTGCTGAGATGCTTAGAAGTTTTTTTATTGCTTTGCAAAACATAATGTTCCCCATTAAATAACCTTTATTCGCCAAGAGTTAGCGCAAGTTCACGTTCAACCCAAGCGCCAGAGCCGTCGGGTATAATTTCTAGTACTTCAACTTCAGATTCGCTAATGCGAATAATTTCGCCAAAGTTTTCACCTAGGTGGTTCCCAGGCTTTACTGTATGGATAGTGCCATCAGGGTCACGTATTAAGCCCCAAGTGCTGCCGCGTTGTTCAAGTATGCCAACCATTGTCATTGAGTCCATCGGGAAAAATTCCAAAGGCTCTTTGCGACGTTCTTGGTCTGGACGAGTACCTGATTCAACAACAACCTGTTTATCAAGGTCGTCTTGTTCTTTTTGAAGGAAAGGGTCTCTTTCTTCAATAGCGGTATAGTCATGGTTCTCGTAACGTTCAAATTCAGGGTAGGCTTTAACATCACCTTTGAATTTGGTTTTAGTTTCGAGAACAAAGGCCTCTAAGTCAGAAGTGCTTCTAGAGCAACCACTTAAAAGCAATACAATAATGCTAACTAATAATAGTAAGCTAGCTTTATTTGAAATGTGTTTATTGAACATTTTCATTCTATTATTCCAAATAACGGTAAGTTTTAGCGACAAGTTCCATACTTAACTCAGTAGGTTTTTCCGCATCAACAATTGAAATTTTAATATCGTGTAGCGTTACAATTCTAGGTAGAGCTGCAACATCACTAGCAAACCGTGCTAATTCATGGAACTTGCCGAATACTTTAAGTTTAACGGGCAGTTCAGCGTAAAACTCTTTGGCTATTTCAGTTTCTGGCTTAAGAAGTTCAACTTTTAGGCTGTTACGCGCACCTGTTTGAGATAAATCAACTACAAGGTTCTCAACGTCTGTTCTTTCTGGCAGTTGGCGAAGCATAGAGCCAAATTCGCCTTCCATTCTTTCTAATTGATCTTTATATGCATCAAGGTTGGCCGCTTTCTTTTGTTCGGCTTCGAAAGTTTTCTTTAGAGATACTTCTTCTTTTTGCGCTCTTTCATAATCTTCAAGCTTTGGCTTAATTAGGAAAAAGTAACTGCCAGCAATAATAGCGATAAATAAGAGTGCTATTAAGAATCCACGAATAGCGGGTGCTGCTGTGCCTATGGCTTTAAAGTCTACGGTTTGTAGGTCTTCAAAAAAGGCATTTACATCAAATTCTTTTAATTTTTCAAGAGAGATAGCCATAAGTTAACCTTCGTCATTTTCCTTGCGTCTTTCTTCTGAGTCTTGTTGAAGAGACAGCTTGAAAATAGCGTTTCGTTGATTTTTATCGGCTTCAATAACTTCTAAAAGTGGCTCTTTCATCCACTTTGAAGCGTCAATGTTGCGCATGTAGGCAGAAACACGAGCATTCGACTCGGCTTTACCTTGAATAATTAAGTTTGATTCTTTTTGTTCGATTGATGTTAGCCATAAGCCTTCAGGGATTGTGAAAACAATATCGTCAAAAAGATGAACAATTTCAGGGCGTCGTGACTGTAAGTCTTGAATAACTTGCATACGCGCAATTAGGTTTTCACGCTTTTCTTCAAGTTCTTCAATTTCTTTAATTTTAACTTTAAGAATATTGATTTCATCTTGAAGGTATTTGTTACGCGTGTTTTTTTGGAAGCCAATGTTCTGACTAATGGTAAAAAAACCGGCAGCAGCAATTGCAGCAGCTAATAAGCCTACTAAACCCATAAGAGTGTAGTATTCAGTGGTTTTTTGACGGCGCATTTCTTCGCGCCATGGTAGTAAATTAATTTTAGCCATTACTCAATACCTCTCATTGCTAAACCCAGTGCAATTAACATCGATGGCCCATCGTTTTGTAGACGTTGATAAGCAACTCTCGAGGAAGTTTGAATGTTATTAAACGGGTCAGCTATGCCGGTTTGTATATTAAGGTTGTTTTGTACCATCTCAGCAATACCCGGAATTGCCGCACAACCACCCGCTAAGGCAATATAGTCAACGTGCTCCAGTTCGCTTGAAGAGTAGAAAAACTGTAAGAAACGTCCAACTTGTTGAGCCATAGTCTCTTTAAAAGGTAATAATACTTCAGCTTCGTAATTATCTGGTAGACCGCCGTGTTTCTTAACACGACCAGCATCTTCGAAACTTAGGCCGTAACGGCGCATAATTTCTTCGGTTAGCTGTTTACCGCCAAAAGGTTGTTCGCGGTTATAAATCATTTTTCCGTCATCAATCACGGTTAAAGCAGTCATTGTCGCGCCAATATCAATAATCGCAGTCGTTTTGTCTACGCCATAGTCAGGAATTTGGTCTGTAATCATTTGATAGGCATGTTCTATGCAATATGCTTCAATATCTACAATTTGAGGTGTTAAGCCACAAATTTCAGCTGCAGCAGAGCGTGCACCTACGTTTTCGCTACGGCAAGCTGCTAAAAGCACTTCTACAGAGTCACCTGTTGACTCTGTTTCTTCACCGCTTACGTTTTTTGCAATGGTTTCAAAGTCAATATGCACTTCTTCTAATGGATAAGGAATATATTGATCAGCTTCTAGCATAATCTGCCTTTCCATATCATCATCTGATAAACCAGCAGGCATAGTAATTGTTTTCGTAATTACAGCAGAACCCGCCACAGCCAAAGCAGCATGTTTTGCTTTACTGCCACTTGTTTTGATCGCTCTTTTAAGTGGCTCGGCAATTAATTCTATGTCTTGAATCTCTTTTTCAACGACACAATTGGCCGGCAGAGGTTCAATAGCAAAAGATTCGACTTTATAGCCTTTCTTGCTTTTACTCAGTTCTAGCACCTTAATACAGGTTGAACTAATGTCAATTCCCAGTATTGGTGGTTGTTTGCGCTTCAGTGAAAACACAGTAATCCTTTTAAATATAGTAACTTAGGTTAATTACATGAAAAATAGGATTAAATACTACCACTAAGTTGCTCAAGATGTTTAATTTTTTTTCAAAAAAACACAAAAATATTTAATAAAAGTGAATATTTCTTTGAAATCTCCATATAATTGCATCCACTTGTAAGCTAAAAAAACTTTGGAGATTAGGATAATGGGCGATAAACCCCTGAAAAAACGATATATAGTGCTTAAATATTGTGCAATTATTGCGTCGGCAGGCATTTTGCTCGGTATATTAGCCTTTATCGGTTTATACCTATATATAGCTCCCAAGTTGCCGGACCCTAAACTACTTGAAGAAGTTGAGCTGCAAGAACCTCTTAGGGTTTACAGTCAAGATGGCAAGTTAATGAGTGAATTTGGTGATATGCGCCGTGTTCCAATTGATATCGCCGATATTCCTAAGCGTGTGCAGCATGCCTTCATTGCCTCAGAAGATGATCGCTTTTATAAGCACCCGGGTGTTGATTACCAAGGTTTGATTCGTGCCGCATTCAAATATGCAATGACTGGCCAAAAGAAACAGGGTGGTAGTACGATTACTATGCAGGTGTCTAGAAACTTCTTTTTAAGCAAGGAAAGGACATTTACTCGTAAATTTAATGAAATTTTCTTATCCTTGAAAATGGAGCGTACTTTCACGAAAGATGAAATTTTAGAGCTATATTTAAATAAAATATTTTTGGGTAAAAGGGCTCATGGTGTTGTTTCGGCAGCACAGGTTTACTACGGCGCTAGCTTGGACGAACTGACTATTGCGCAAACAGCCATGATTGCGGGTTTGCCTAAAGCGCCAAGCCGTTTTAACCCCATTATTAACCCAGATAGAGCTTTGTTGCGCCGAAATTATGTTTTAGGACGTATGGAAGACTTGGGTTATATTTCGGAAGAAGAATATAAAGTAGCGCTTGATGAGCCTTTGTCAGCTAAAGAATACAAAGTATCTAATGAGCTGAATGCGCCGTATGTGGCTGAAATGGCAAGGGCTTTTATTCAAGAGCACTTTAAAGAAGAAGATGTCTATAACCAAGGCATTAAAATTTATACAACGATTCAGTCGGCTTATCAACAGGCCGCAAACGATGCAGTTTATAAGGGTGTTTTAAATTACGAGCAGCGTCGTGGCTATATTGGCGCAGCCGGCGACTACGCCGACGTAAAAGACTTAATAAAGGCCGTTAACTCAGAGTTGGCAGATAAGACTGATCCTACAAAGTCGATTGATGCAGATATAAGGTCCGCTCATAAGAAGCTTGATGAGTACCCTGGTTATGGTCCTCTAGAGGCTGCTATTGTTTTAAAAGTGGAAGAGAAAAAGGCAATTGTCTATAACGGCGAAAATGGACTTATGCTTATTCCTTGGGATGGTTTAAAGTGGGCTAAGGTTCGTGTTGATGTAGACACTTTTAAGTCTGATCCTCATAAAGCCAGTGACGTCGTTAAACAAGGACAAATAGTCTATATAAGAACAGATAAGTCTAACGACGGTGAAAGCTATTACGCTTTGTCGCAAATGCCTAAAGTTGAAAGTGCCTTAGTATCGTTAGACCCTCAAACCGGTGCAACATTGGCTTTGGTGGGTGGTTTTGATTATTTTAAAAATAAGTTTAATCGAGCGGTTCAATCAGAGCGTCAGCCAGGTTCAAGCTTTAAGCCTTTCTTATATACAGCTGGCCTAGATAACGGCTATACACCTGCCAGTATCATTAATGATGCCCCTGTTGTTTTTGACTATCCAGAATTAGAAGGACGTTGGAAACCAGAAAACTATAGTGGCCGCTTTTATGGCCCAACACGTTTAAGAGAAGGCTTGGTTAAATCAAGAAACCTAATATCAATTCGTCTACTGATTGGTTTGGGTATTAAGAAAACCCGTTCTTACATTAGGCGTTTTGGTTTTAAAAACAAATCAATGCCTTATGATTTATCTTTAGCTTTAGGTAGCGGCACGGTAAGTCCTATGGAATTGGCTAATGCCTACAGCATTTTTGCTAATGGCGGTTATAAAGTTAAGAACTACCTTATTGATCGTATTGAAGATCGTAACGGTAAGGTTATTTACTACTCTGACCACAGTTATGTTTGCCCAGAATGTGTAAACTCTAGAGGCAAAGTAATAGCGAATAAGCAATTGGAAAATGCAGTTCCAGTAGCTGAAACAGACGTAGATAAAGAGCCGCCATTGCAAAGAGCTAACCTTCCAGCCAAAAGAGTACTTAAACCACAAACCGCTTTTTTAATCGACTCTATATTAAATGAAGTAACTATTCGTGGTACAGGTGCGCGTGCGTCTAGAATTTTAGATCGACGTGACTTGGCGGGTAAGACCGGCACAACAAATGACCAAAATGATGCATGGTTTAGTGGCTATCATAAAAAAGCCGTTGCGGTTGTTTGGGCAGGTTACGATGAGCAACAACCTATGGGCGAAGGCGAAACAGGAACAGGAACAGCTTTACCGATTTGGATTGATTACATGCAAACGGTATTGGAAAATGAACCTAAAGTTACTAGGGAACAGCCTGAAGGTATAGTTGAAGTTGAGATTGATAAAGAGACGGGGCTATTAGCATCTTCATCTGACAGCATGACTGAGTACTTTAAAGCTGGCGAAGAGCCAACAGAAACTCAGCAGCCAGATGACTATACCGTGATTAGCTCTGATGAAAGTGGCGCAGAAGAATCTGAAGAATTATTTTAAAGACAGGAATATAAGATGGCGATGAAAGATAAAATTTTTTGGCTGCATAAACAAGCAGGCATTTGGTTAGCAGTATTTTTTGTTATTTTTGGTTTAACAGGAAGCGTTTTAGTATTTATGCGTGATATCGAACCAATACTTTACCCGACCACACTTGCGCCAGAAGCACCTAAAGAAAGTTACCGCGATACAACATTAGATGATGCATTGGCGGCTTATCAGGCCTTGCCAGAATCGGCGGACTTTAAATTATTCAGACTATATGCGCCAAGCAACAAAGACTCTGTTTTCCGCATTGTAGCTATGGACACTAGGCCTGAAGGCAATAGCGATTTCTATTTTTACTATTTCTCGCCGTACAATGCTGCATACCTTGGCAAAGATATGGTGAAAACTAAAAACATCAGTCGTTGGTCAATGCCAATAACGCGTTTACTGTTACAAGTGCATATTCAATTAATGGCGGGTAGTTATGGTGGTTTGCTTGTTGGTTTATTAGGTATAACTTTCTTTTTAACGACTATTATTGGTTTTTACCTATGGTGGCCTCGTAATTGGAAAAAAGCGTTTTCTATAGCTACAAATTTAAACCGAACAAAATTAATGATGGACTTGCATCGCCAGGTAGGTTTTTGGGCCGGCTTAGTTTTATTAATGATTACATTCACTGGTATTTACCATGCCTTTCCAGACCAGTTCACCTCAGTTCTATCAAAGGTAATGCCATTGGGCGAGTCTGCAAAACAAGTTGAGCAAAGAAAAATTTCACCGGCCACTTCATTACAAGCCTATGCAGATTATGTTAATGAAGTTTATCCTGACTCACAAAATATGCAGCTGTTTTTAAATGAGCTAGACAAAGACAAGCTTAGTATTCGAATAAGCCAAAAAGGTGAAATGAATGCTACCGAAGGTAAAACAACATTCGACTTTAATTATCAAACTGGTGAGCTAGTGAAGCACTACGATCCTTCAACTACTAAAGCCGGTTCACGCTTTATAAACTGGATGCTACCGATTCATAATGGTGAGGCTTTTGGCTTAGTGGGGCGAATCATTTATTCTCTAGTGGGTTTAATGCCCTTGTTTCTGTTTATAACAGGTTTTTATGTGTTTTATAAAAAGTACCAAGTACGCAAGAAAACCGGTTTGTTTAATTTTATTAAGGCTATATTTAGCGCTCGTTAAATATATTTGCCCATTTAAGTGGGCTGTCATGGAATGCTAATTGTTATTTAAACTATACTTATATAACATGGCGACACTCAAAATGCTGAGCTTGCTTTAAGTATTGAAAAATACTTAAAGCGGTCTTGGCAATTTATAGGTTTCAACACTCAGTTTTTTATAGGATTTATATGTTATTACATTCAACCAAGGCCGATTGGTTTGGTAATTTGCGCGGTGATATTTTAGCCGGTCTTGTTGTTGCACTTGCTCTTATCCCGGAAGCAATTGCCTTTTCAATTATTGCGGGTGTAGACCCTAAAGTTGGTTTATACGCATCATTTTGTATTGCTGTAATTATTGCATTTGTGGGCGGTCGCCCAGGCATGATTTCGGCTGCCACTGGCGCAATGGCGCTGTTAATGGTTACCTTGGTTAAAGAGCATGGTCTACAGTATTTGCTAGCAGCGACCCTGTTAACGGGTGTTTTGCAAATAGTAATGGGTTACTTAAAGTTGGGCAGTTTAATGAGTTTTGTTTCCCGTTCGGTGGTAACAGGTTTTGTTAATGCCTTGGCTATATTGATCTTTATGGCGCAATTGCCAGAGCTAATTAATGTTACATGGCATGTATATGCGATGACTGCAGCAGGCTTATTTATTATTTACTTATTTCCTTTGATTCCTGTAATTGGCAAAAGCATACCGTCTCCACTAGTGTGCATTTTACTGCTGAGTGCTGTGGCTATAGCTCTGAACTTAGATATTAGAACAGTGGGTGATATGGGCGAGTTACCAGATACCTTGCCGTTATTCTTGTGGCCAGAAGTACCATTAACATTTGAAACGCTGACTATTATTTTTCCTTATGCCGCTGCTTTAGCTGTAGTGGGCTTGCTAGAATCATTAATGACGGCAACTATTATTGATGATTTAACTGATACAAAAAGTGATAAAAACCGTGAGTGTAAAGGTCAGGGTATCGCAAACATTGGTGCAGGCATGCTCGGTGGTATGGCAGGTTGCGCAATGATTGGTCAGTCAGTTATCAATGTAAAGTCAGGTGGTCGAGGTCGTCTTTCGACCTTAGTGGCCGGCGCAGTATTATTGGTGTTAGTTGTATTCTTAAATGAGTGGGTGGCACTTATTCCAATGGCGGCATTAGTTGCCGTGATGATAATGGTGTCAATTGGTACATTTGATTGGAATTCAATTAAAAATCTTAAGAAGCATCCTCTATCGACAAATATCGTTATGATTGCTACAGTCGTAATGGTTGTTTGGACGCACAATTTAGCTTACGGCGTATTTGTAGGCGTATTGTTAGCATCATTGTTTTTTGCAAATAAAGTCAGTCATTTCATGTATTTTGAAAACAGTTATGACGAAGCTACAAAAACGAGAACATATAATATTGTAGGCCAAGTATTTTTTAACTCGGCAGACAAATTTACAAACGAATTTAATTTTAAAGAAGCTGTTGAAAATGTAGTTATAGACTTAAGTCGTGCTCACTTTTGGGATATAACAGCGGTACACTCTCTTGACATGGCCGTCGTTAAGTTTAAAAGAGAAGGTGCTAACGTGACTGTGTTGGGTTCGAATGAAGCTAGCGAAACGATTATTGATCGTTTTGGTGTTCATGACAAACCCGAAGAGTTAGATAAAGTGCTCGGGGGGCACTAATTTTATGGCTAAGAAATATGTATTATCATGTGTAGACGGTTCAGCATTAACAGAGTCGGTTTGTCGTTATTCTTCGTGGATAGCTTCTCGAGTTCGCGTACCGGTTAAGTTATTACATGTGATTGAAAATAGTAATAAGGCGCCTGTTAAGGATCTTTCTGGTTCGATTGGTTTGGGTGCCTCTGAAGATTTATTAGATGAGTTAACAACAGTTGAAAAAGACCACCAAAGCCTATTGGTTAAAAAAGGTAGTTTAATCTTAGAAGCTGCAAAAGAGCTTGTAACTAAAGAAGGTGTAACTGATGTGCAAGCCGAACAAGAGCATGGCGCATTGGCTGAAGCTTTATTAGGTCACGAAAATGAAATGCGCGTATTGGTTATGCCTATTCACGGTGGTGACGACGAGATAAAGTCAAACAGTAAAAAAATTGAAAGTATTGTGCGTACACTTAATCGCAGAATATTATTAGTGAACCAAGAGTTTACTGAGCCCAAAAAAGTTATGATTGCCTATGACGGTAGTGATGCTGCGGTTCGTGCTTTAGATATGGTTGCATCTACGCCTTTGTTCAAAGGTGTTGAGTGCCATATCATTTATGTTGAAACGGATGAAACACAATCAGAAACACTACTGATGTTAGCCAACAACATTCTTGAAGATGCTGGTTTAGATGTGAAAACAGTTAAACTACAAGGCCGCATTGAAGAAGCACTAGTGAGCTACCAAGTAGCAAATGATATTGATATCACCATCATGGGTGCTTTTAGTCACAATCGCATTC
>CAYZLE010000015.1:0-14790 GCA_964479305.1 uncultured Gammaproteobacteria bacterium
TATTCCCAGCTATTAACGTTAATGATTCAGTAACTAAATCTAAGTTCGACAACCTGTACGGCTGCCGTGAATCTTTAGTTGATGGTATTAAGCGCGCAACCGACGTAATGGTTGCTGGTAAAGTTGCGGTTGTTTGTGGCTACGGTGATGTAGGTAAAGGTTCAGCACAATCATTACGTGGCCTTGGCGCTAACGTTTGGATTACTGAAGTTGATCCAATCTGTGCACTACAAGCGGCTATGGAAGGTTACCGAGTTGTAACAATGGACGACGTTGCTGACCAAGCTGACATTTTTGTAACAGCGACTGGAAACTTCAACATCATTACACCAAAGCATATGGAAGCGATGAAAGACCAAGCTATCGTATGTAACATTGGTCACTTCGATAACGAAATTGATGTTGCCGGTTTACAAGGCGTAACTTGGGAAAATATTAAACCTCAAGTTGACCACCTTATTTTCCCAGACGGCAAGCGCATTATCTTATTAGCTGAAGGTCGTTTAATTAACCTAGGTTGCGCAACGGGTCACCCTAGCTTCGTAATGTCTAATTCATTTACCAACCAAGTACTCGCTCAAATTGAACTTTGGACTAAAGGTGATGAATACAAAAATGAAGTTTACGTATTGCCTAAACATTTAGATGAAAAAGTAGCACGCTTACACCTTGACCGTGTTGGTGCAAAACTAACTAAGCTAACGCAAGAACAAGCCGATTACATTAACGTAAGCACAGAAGGTCCATACAAGCCTGATCACTACCGTTATTAATCGATAAACAATACTATGGCGGTTAATTCATTAGCCGCCTATAGTTCAAAAATACGACATATTATGAAAACATATAGTTTTGAATTTTTTCCAGCCAAAACAGAAGTGGGTGCTGAGAAACTAGCTGGAGTTAGAGAAACTTTAGCCAAATTAAATCCAGAGTTTTTTTCTGTGACCTTTGGTGCTGGTGGCTCTACTCGCGACCGTACTTTAGAAACCGTGCTTGATATAAAAAATGCAGGTTCTGAAGCTGCACCGCATATTTCATGCATAGCCTCTTCTAAGGACGAAATTCGTGAACTCTTATCAACATACAAAAAACACGACATAAGCCGCCTAGTGACACTACGTGGCGATGTACCTTCAGGCATGCATGGTGCTGGCGAACTCGCCTACGCGAATGAGCTTGTTGAGTTTATTCGTGAAGAAACAGGCAACCACTTTAAACTTGAAGTAGCGGCTTACCCGGAGTTTCATCCACAGGCTAAAAGTGCCGAAGATGACCTAGCTAATTTCAAACGTAAAGTTGATGCTGGCGCAGATAGCGCTATTACTCAGTATTTTTATAACCCAGACGCCTACTATTACTTTATTGATAGATGCCAAAGCGCTGGTATAGAGATACCTATTATTCCTGGCATTATGCCAATTACTAACTACGAAAACTTAGCGCGTTTTTCAAATGCATGCGGCGCTGAAATTCCACGTTGGATTAGTAAACAACTCGAAGCCTATGGCGACGATATGGCCTCGATAAAAGCCTTTGGTTTAGATGTAGTGACACAACTATGTGACGACTTACTCAATGCCGATGCGCCAGGTTTACATTTTTACACGATGAACCAAGTTGAACCGACTATGTCATTGTGGAATAACCTGAACCTGCCCCGTAAGTAAATATGCGTCAACACCGTCTTTATATTGCTAATGATTTATCGCTGGATCAAACGCTAGAACTAGATAAAGACCAAGCGCATTATGTTGGCACGGTACTTAGATTAAAGAACCATGAACTTGTTAGCCTTTTTAACGGCAATGGTTATGAGTACCGCGCCAAGCTTGCAGTTAACCGCAAGGCGGTATCAGTAACGCCCTTTGAAGAAGTTCGCTTTGTTCCACCAAAGACATACCACAAACACCTATACCAATGCATTGCCCGTGGCGACCATATGGATTTCGCAATCCAAAAGGCAACCGAACTTAATGTAGACATCATTACACCTGTTATCAGCGAGCGGACGCAGAACCATGATAGCGCACGCCTAGAAAAACGCTTTCAACATTGGCAACAAATAATTAGAAGTGCATGCGAGCAGTCAGGCAGGTGCTACCTACCTACTCTTAATCCAATCATTAAATATGATGAAGCTATAAAACAGTGTAACAGCGACATCAAACTCGTTTGTAACAAAACAGACCGAAAATTTGCGCAGTCATTAACTGGCAAGACTATAAGTATTGTTATCGGCCCAGAAGGTGGACTAAGTGAAGACGAAACTTTGTTGGCTAAAGATAACTCATTTGAAATAATGAGCTTAGGTGAAAATGTTTTAAGAACTGAAACTGCAGCAACATCAGCATTAACAATACTGAATTACTTAAGTAGCAATTAATTTATACAGCGTTATTATGGAGATGCTGCACAATGGCATCCATGTTTGGCACCCACAACTGCATACCATCAACTTGAACACGTGTTTCAGCTAAATGATTAGTTAGTTCTTCTGCCACGTCTGATGTTTTTAAACTTAAAGCCGATACTTCAATAAATTTCGGCAAGCCGTGAATAGCAAAAGCCATATATTTTATATGTGAACTCTCTTCGCTAGGCACGCGAACAATAACAGCTCGAGTTTCTCTATTAAATACTGGCAAAGCCAAGCCGGCGGCCGCCTCGTAAGACACTAAAGGAATAGCAGCACTTTTCCATTGCATCTTGCCGATAATACCTTCCTGTAAATCTACAACCACGTTAATATTTGTTGTATCAAGAACTTCTACCAAAGCAGAAGCAGGCAACAACACACCACCTGTATATTCAAGTGGTAAAACGACGCATGAGATTAATTCACCAATATTTTCAGCCACATTAACTTCCAATCAATTGTTCAATTTGCTTCATCAGCTCAAGCTCTTGGAACGGCTTACCCATATATGCGTTTACCGACAATGCTTCGGCACGCTGACGATGTTTTTCACCCGTACGAGAAGTAATCATAATAATTGGCAACTCTTTAACTTTGCTGGTTGAGCGAATATGAGACGTTAATTCAAAACCATCCATTCTTGGCATTTCAATATCTAATAAGAAAATATCAGGTATTACGTCTTGTAGAACCTCAATAGCATCTACACCGTCTTTTGCTGTAATAACTTCATAGCCATTACGTTCGAGTAAACGTTGCGATACTTTACGAATGGTAATTGAATCATCAACCACCATAACTTTTTTCTTAAGCTCAGTTTTCCTCTCTGGCTCTTGAGCAGACATTTGCTCAATCGTATTATCTGGAGTCGATGCTGTTGAAACACTCGCCTCTAACAATTCAATTGCATCAATAATAAACGATACCGAACCATCAGATAAGATGCTAGCACCAGAAATACCGCGCATTGAGTTAAGCTGAGAACCTAGCGGCTTAACAACCACCTCTCTTTTACCTAAAATTTCATCGGCAATAAGAGCTAGTTTTCTGTTTGCACCCTGAATTAATACAATAGGTGCTTGTGCGCCCTCTTCCAAAAGAGCTTTTGGCATAGGCTGACCAAATAGACTACCTAAGTAATGAACCGGGTAAACATCACTGCCATACTCGTAAGCCGTGAAGTCGCCATTCATGTAGTCTTTAATTTGAGCGTCATTCATTGTAGCCACACCTGTAATCGCACTTAATAGAACAATATAAGGTGACTGATTACAGTTAAGCATTAGGCCATTGTTAATTGAAAGTGTTTGCGGTAAACGTATACTAAATACTGAACCTTTACCTACTTTAGAATCGATATAAAGTGTTCCACCCAACTCTTTAAGCTGGGCATCAACAACATCCATACCTACACCACGACCAGCAATTTGTGAAACTTCATCAGCAGTAGTAAAACCACTTTTCAGAATAAGTTGTAATGTCTCTTTTTCATTAAGCTCGTCGTTTGGTCCGATCAAACCTTTTTCAATCGCTTTTTTACGAATGATAGTTGGATTAATACCCGCACCATCATCGCTAATATCGATAACAATGTATGAACCATCACGATGCACTTCCATATTAACACGGCCAATTTTTGGCTTGTTCATATCAATACGTTGAGATGGCACTTCGATACCATGATAAATAGCATTTCGTATAATGTGCTCTAGTGAAGCAACAAGTGTCGCTTGTACAGAACGATCGATCTCAATATCAAAACCTTTAATACTTAACTCAACATTTTTATCTAACTGTTGCGATGTCTGTCTTACCAAGCGGCGTAGTCGTGAAACTAGGCCCTGAAAGTTTACCATCTGAGTTTTTAACAAACCGTCTTGCAGGTCTGTTGTAACACGTGATTGTTGGAGTACTGCAGCTTCAGACTCTTTTAACAAGTCATTTAAGTTTGCGCGAATACTCATTAAATCATCAGTACTTTCTGAAATTGCACGCGTTAAATGCTGCATATTAGAATAGCGATCCATTTCTAGAGGGTCGAAATTCTCATCAGGCTCAACACGCTCTTGTTCAAGACGTGAAGAAATCTGCGCTTCTGTTTCCAGCTCCATGCTACGTAACTGGTTACGTAAACGTTCTAAAGTACTATCTACATCACCTAAGTTAGAGCTAATATCATTAATATATTGGCCTAGGCGTGACTGGTAAATATTAACTTCGCCAGCATAGTTTACTAGTTCATCTAAACTACCTGAGTTAATACGAACCTGGTCTTGTTTAGAGCCAGCTGTATTTGCGGCCACTTCAGTTTTAGCCGACGATTCTGCTGCCACTTTTATAGGCGCAGACACTTGTTCTACAGGCAAATCCTTAGAAGACTCTTCGTCTAATTTTTCAATATCACTTTCTTGAACAGCCTCAAAAGCACTGCTTAATTCATCTTGCACAGCTGTGTGTTCAAACTCGAAAGATTCAAATTCAGTTTTTGACTCAGGCTCAGTTTCAATATCAGATACTTCTGAATTAAAACTGCTAGCAGTATCACTAAAATCAAAATCATCATCTTCAACAGCTGTACTAGCTAAGGTGATTTCATTATCATTTGGCAAGCTTTCTTCAGAATCACCTTCCACAAGGTCTTCAAGCTTTTGCACCAACACTATATTTTCAGGCGGAACAATTTGGCTACGCAGCATGTTCAACATATTTGATAATTCGTCAGATGCTTCCTGCACAATTTCTTTTTGCGGAACATCATATGACTGTCTTGACTCAGCTATTTCTACGAATATACTTTCAAGGGCGTGACTTAAATCGCCAATCGCACTTAAATTTGACATACGAGCACCACCTTTTAAGGTGTGCAGTACGCGTAATATTTCTGGTAGCTCAGTTTCAATATTGCCACTCGTTAAGCTACGATGAATAGAAGAGTCTAAGAGTTCAATTAACTCTTCACCTTCTTCCATAAATATTTCAACAAGCTCTTCGTCAAGCTCATGCATTTGTACATCAGCGATAACGGCATGCTTAGATGTTAATTCACCTTTTAATTCAGCGCAGCGCAGTGTTATGCGCTCAACTAAGTTTGTATCGGCTTTAATGATTTCATTTTTAGCTATAGCCGCAACACAAACTTTAATAAATTCAGATGACTCCTCAAGCACTTGCAAATCATCATCTTTCCACGCAATACCTAAGCGCTTCATACCATTGCAATAATTTTCCATGCCCTCACTAATCTTTGCAATTTCTGCAAAGACTGGTGTCGTTTTAGCACTACCATTTAAGGTATGAAAAGCTCTGTAAAGTTCTTCGTTAGAACGTATAGCGACATCAGATTCTTTTGCCTCAGTAATAAACGTATCTACTGATCGAATATGAACATCAACTTCGCCAGAGAAAATTTTAACCAGTGTTGCGTCAATATCTTCACTTTCTACTGTTACACCATGCTCATGGTTTGGGATAATTTCTAAGTTTTCTGAGTCATCATGCGACTCATTTAAAAAATCACTACCTTCTAAAGAGGTATTATCTTCACTTAAGTTATTTTCAAAAAACGAATCTTCAAAAAGATCTAAATCACTTGCGTGCGAAACAATTGAGTCTGCAGCCACTTTAGGCTCGTCATTTAAATTAAGAGCGCCATCATCTTCATCTTCAATTAGAGCACTATCATTTTCTAATGCTGGCTCTTCTGACTCATCAAAATCAACTTCTAACTCAGGTTCAGAATTAAGGTCTAAACCTAATTCCAAATCTGATTCCAAACCTGATTCCAAACCTGATTCCAGGCCTGACTCCAAGTCTGACTCCAGACCTGAATCTAAATCATCACTAAGCTCAGTATCAAAACCCACGAGCTCATCAGCATTATTTTCTAATACTGGCTCCAACTCTAATGCTGGTTCTGATTCTGGCTCAACTAAATCTATAGCAAGATCAAGATCTGAATCCAAATCTGACTCTAAGTCTGACTCTTCTATCTTATCTTCAACTAAGTTAATCTGCGTTTCCGCTTCAATCTCAGCCACTTCGGCTGCCGGAGTAGTTTCTGTAGGTGTAGCCTCAACTTCGCCTTTTTCCAAGGCAGAAACTTTCTCTACTTTAAGCATAAGC
This sequence comes from uncultured Gammaproteobacteria bacterium, assembly GCA_964479305.1. Lineage (GTDB taxonomy): Bacteria > Pseudomonadota > Gammaproteobacteria > HTCC5015 > HTCC5015 > JAHDBX01. The sequence continues at coordinate 6,542 of CAYZLE010000015.1, forward strand.
TCACTAACAAATTGCGCACAACTTGCATCGTTTTCTCTAATACCAGCAATTAACTGCGGTATAACCGGAATAGCTTCGTCGATAATATCAAAAACTGAACTGTCAGCAGATATAGTGCCATCGATAACTCGGTTAAGTAGTGTTTCGTATTTCCATGCAAACTCACCCATCAATTGAGCGCCAATAATGCGACCACTACCTTTAAGTGTATGGAATGAACGTCGTATAGTTGTTAGAGCGTTTTCATTTTGAGGATTAACTCTCCACTCTGGGAAATGAGTACCAATTCGCTCAAACTCTTCTTCAGCTTCTTCGATAAAGATGCTAATAATTTCACTGTCAGCATCAGCACCTACAATTTGTAATGCCTTATAACCCGGTTCTTCTGTTGGCTCACCAAGTGGGGCTGGTGCATCTAAGTCTAAAGAAGCTACTTCAACAATAGGCGAGCCTAGATCGGCCGCAATTTCTTCTAAGTCATCTTTAATTTCTGTAATTTCTTTTTGCTCTTCAATTACAGACATTTCAGGAGTTGCATCTTCTAAGGTATCTAGTGCAATGTTAGCTGCATCGATATACAGCTCAGAGTCTAAGCGACCATCAATGACCGCTTCTAAAAAGAATTCAATGTTTATTACCACTTCAGCCAAAATGTCTTGCTCTTCAGCTTTTGGCAAATGCGAATTGTTAATTAAAACACTTTCAAAATAATCTCTTAGCTCGGTTAGTGATGTAACAATACCGCTTAGAGGGTTAATAAACATAGCACCCGCCACTGAAGCCAGTACTTTCGGCGCACGACGAATAATATCGATATTTGCATTTGAATCTACATAATTCAAATAAACATCTTTAACCCATGCTATGTCACGCAATGCTTCGTTTGCTAAGGTAATAGCAACTTTACTATTATCAGTACCACCTGCACCAGCGCCATCTTTTTGGTCTTGATATGACTGCAGGTCATCGCTAACAACAATAAGAGATGATGCTATGTCTAAGACACTCTCGTTGTCTAGAACCTTGCCTAATGAAATATATGTATCTAGTTGTTCTTTTTGTTTAACAATACGTTCTTGTGAGCCCGACAAACTTAACATTGCAAATGTATCAGCAATTTTTTGTAGCATCGTACTTACATTTTGTAATGAGCCAACATCTTTAGATGAGCTACTTGCATAAACATCAATAATCGATTTAACTTCATTAATGTCATCATTAACAGCTTTAGAAACTGTATCAACAACTTGCTTATTTAAAGCACCAGACCAACCACGTGTACCCATTAGGTCACGTGCAACAAAGTCATCCAGATGAAAAACTTCTTTTACTTTAGTAATTCGGTCTGTTCTCATATCGCTTTTAGCAATGTAGTAAAGCATGCTTTGAATTAAATCAAATTCAATATTTTCAGCTAAACTTTCTTCGCCATTGTCGATAAGCTTTTTAATGTTACGGTCTAAGTGACTGAGTAAAGAACAAAAACCTAATTTTTCTTCTAAAGATACGCCTGTGGCTACATCAACTAATGCACAACCAATCCACCACATGTTTGCAGGTAAACGCTCTTGAGATGCTTCATATAAATGATGCATAACCGAACGCATGCGTGATGCAGAGTTGCCAATATCTTTATTACGTAAGTAGTTAATCAAGCCAAGCTGAAATACAACGCGTGTTTTCTTTGCTGTTGCTTGAAGTTGCTCAGCGTTAACACCCAGTATTTCTATAGTAGCCTTTGAAGATGGCATGCCCGCTTTAAAAACAGTTTTTTCCGATGCCGCTTCACAGTTACGTGCTTCACGCAAATCATTAATCAGAGGAAGTAATAAAGCCGGAATATCGGCATTACCCGCTAATAAATAATCTAAGTAATCATCAACTCTAATAGCAGAACGTACTAATAACTCTAGCACTTCCTCTTTATCAGATATTTTGCCTGCATCTAAAGCACTAAGAACTTCTATTATTTCATCAACAATAATAGCGGCGCCATCAACTTGAATTAATGACAAGGTACCAAATAACTGGCCAAGTGTTTGCTTTGCAAGCGCCATATCATTTTCAGAATAGTCACCTGAAAATGGCTCTAGCTGCTTCTGTAAGTCAGAAAGCAATTGACGTAATTCATCACTTACCCAACTCAGAGAGTCAAATTGTACAATTGCTGGCATGTGCGTTGCAGGTTTAGACATAAACGTTTTTTATAGCTCTTTTGTTAATCTAAAATTAAGATTTTAAGTCGCGTCTGACGAAGGTAGTTTGAAACCTGATACAGACTTTTTAAGCTCATCAGCAAGCTTCGCTAAATCTGTAATAGATTGAGATGTTTTATCTGTACCTTCAGACGTTTCAGTTGTAATTCGCTGAATAACATTCATCGATTCTGCAATATCTTTCGCGCTGGCTGCTTGGCCAGAAGCTTCTTCAGACATATCTTTAATTAGACCGGCTAATTGTTGCGATACCGTTTCTACTTCAATCAATGTTTGGCCCGCTTCCTCAGCGTATTGCGCACCGGCTACAACACCCGCGGTACTTTGCTCCATAGAGCTTACCGCTTCATTGGTATCGGCCTGAATAGTTTCTACAAGACCCGAGATCTGCTTGGTCGCATCACCCGCACGTTCCGCTAATCGCTGTACCTCATCGGCAACAACCGCGAAACCACGACCGGCTTCACCCGCTGACGACGCTTGAATAGCGGCGTTAAGCGCAAGAATACTTGTACGATCAGCTAGATCGTTAATCACGTTTACAATCTCGCCAATTTGTTGCGAACTCTCACCTAGGCGTTTAATACGTTTAGATGTACCTTGAATCTGCTCACGAATAACATCCATACCGTCAATGTTACGAGTCACAGTTTCTGCACCGCGGTTCGCAATTTCAACTGATCGTAAAGCTACTTCTGATGAATTTTGCGCTGACGCTGAAATAGTTTTCATTGAGTCAGCCATATTAACAATAGATGATGTTGCTGTTGTTAGTTCATCTTTCTGTTGCGTACTAGCATCACGTAAGCGACTTACCACTTGTTGTGTTTCTTGCGACGAGCTTGATACTTCAGCAGCCGTAGTATCAATCGTTGATACCATGCTTCTTAAAGCATCGATAGAGAAGTTTACCGAATCGGCAATAGCGCCGGTAATATCTTCGGTTACTGTTGCCTGTACCGTTAAATCACCTTCCGCAAGACTCGACATTTCATCAAGCAAACGTAGAATTGAGTTTTGGTTACTACGGTTAGTTTCACTTGCAACAGCCTCACGTTCACGAGAACTTTTAATAAGCAAGTAACCAAGTAAACACATAGCAAGTAGACCTAGTAAACCCGCAATTGTACCCAACAAAGAATTCTTTTCATTTCCACTTGTATCCGCACGTACGCTGTCTTCTAAAGACTCAACAGCTTGTAGTGTTGATTGCGAAATACCCGCTAAACCTTTATCAGCTAGGCGTACTTTTTCCATAACTGGAATATCTTTCTGTAAATCATCCAGGTAAACTCTAGCCTTATTAGCCATTGTTTTTAAATGTCTATCGGCCTTTACTGACGCATCTTTATCACTACCTTTAATAGTTGGTAATGTATTAATATTTCTTAAATAGCCAGCATAATGCTTCACAAAACCATTCACAGCAGGTTTTACACCACTAGCATCTGAGCGATCTAGTACGTTTAAAGATTCAACAGCATCCGCTACAAGTTGAGAAGTTTCGTTAATTTTTGAATAAACAGGCAAGTTACCGCGTTTTTGATAAAATTGACCTAGCGTACCTAAATCTTTTTTCACATTATTAAAGTAAGTGCCTCGTAAAAATCTCAAATCTGAACTAATACGACCAACTTCTCCAACAGAATCAGTAATAGCGCCTAAAGACTCACTGTATTGCAACCATTTGCTCTTAATATTTGATAATTCCGCATTATATTTACTATCTAATGCAGGCAAACCTGACTCACCAACAAATAATGTTTTCAGTGCAGCATTGAACTCCTCTTGCTGCTCAGCTAAAGCACCACTTGCCTTCTTGTTACCTAAAACAACCGACTGAGCATTAGGAACAATCTGCTGAGACAGTAGTTTTTTCTGCGTAATATTTTCTAAATATTGCACACTGTTCTGAGTAGCAGCGTTAGCTGTATATAATAAGTAACCTGAAATAAGGAAACAAAGTAGCATGAGTGCACCTAGTATAGGAACCCATATATTTCCACCTTTGCTGCCTCCAAATGACGATAGTAAATTTTCACCATCCAAAAAAGGAATTTTCATAATATTTGCCTCAACCCTTTATGCTTTACGCTTTAAATTTTTATTAATTTATAGATTTTTGAACTGACAAAAACAGCTCGCTTTCAATCAAACGTTCACAACTAATTACTGGAATAAAATTATTCCCACTTCTAACCTGACCTTCAACAAACTGACCGAGCTCACCCTTTAATACACCTACAATTTCGTCCTGTATGCCAGACTGGCTATTACGGATACCTGTTACCTCATCTACAAGCAAGCCCACTAAAACACCTGCATTTTGTAATAAAATAATGCGTGTTGAAGCACTAGGCTCACAAGGCTCGCCAAACAACATTTCTCTAAAGTCTGTAATGGCAGCTAAAGTACCGCGAATATTCGCTACGCCGTGAAACCAGCTTTTAGTTAATGGGACTTTACGTGTTTCGCAATAATCGATAATTTCAAATACTTGGTCAATATCAACTACAACTTCCGTATCACCAACCTTAAAACCCAAGCCGCGCCATAACTCTTTCGCTGCTGTAGGCAGAGGTAAGTTACGCGACATACGTTCACAACGCATATCATAGGATTTTAATAAGCCGAATACGTCTGACATTTAATTAACCAATTGCCTTTTTAATATGAGACAGTAAATTTTTCTCAGTAACAGGCTTAACTAAATAATCCGTCGCACCTTGGCGCATAGCCCAAATTTTGTCTGTTTCGGTATCTTTAGTTGTTAGCATAATCACCGGAATATTTGCCGTTGATTCATCTTTGCTTAAAGCTCTAGTTGCTTGAAAACCATTCATGCCAGGCATTACAACATCCATGATAATAAGGTCTGGCTTATCAGCTTTTGCTTTCTCAACGCCCATTTCACCATTTTCAGCCACTACAATTTCGTGGTTCTGCTTATCTAAAATGCTTCGCACAATATGAACTTCTGTTGGTGAATCATCAATAATAAGTATCTTCATAACCTTTTTTCCTAACCTAAATAAATAAAAATATAACTAATAAAACTAAATATGTTGTTCGATTGCTTCGAGCAAATCTTCTTTTGTAAACGGCTTTGTTAAGTACAACTCCGAGCCTACAATCCTGCCTCTAGCACGATCAAAAATACTGTCTTTACTAGACAGCATAATCACGGGTGTTTTGCGGAAAACAGCGTTGTTTTTGATCAGAGCACAGGTTTGATAACCATCTAATCGCGGCATCATAATGTCGACGAATATAATATCGGGCTCATGCTCAGTTATTTTGGCAAGCGCCTCAAAACCGTCAACAGCGGTAATAACGCTGCATCCTGCCTTTTTCAACAAACTTTCTGCGGTACGCCGAATAGTCTTACTATCGTCGATGACCATGACTTTAAAGCCAGCTGGTATTGCACTCATAAACTTGTAAATCCAAGTAAGTAGGTTAGTGGTATAACGCTATTGGTTATATGATTGATCACTGTAAACCCTTTTCATTAATATTGTAAATACGTAATGTAACGCATGACATTGCTTTTAGCAACAATCCCTTTAAAAAAAGTAACTTAGCGTACTTTCTTTATCCAAAACACATGAGTTGTAAACCTTTTTAAGGTCTGTCACTCGACCCTAAAAGGCATATAAAGCAAGCAAACTAAGGTAAACTACACTTTTATACTTAAAACCCTTTAAAACCTATGTCTCAGAGCAAGCAAACCTACCCTAATTTACTAACTACTTATCAAGGTCCTCTCGAAAAACTCGAGCAAGACATATTAAATAGCCAAGCTAAGATTGAATACTGGTTCAGACAACAATGGAAAGAAACACCTGCTCCCTTTTATTGTTCTGTTGACCTTCGAAATGCTGGCTTTAAATTAGCGCCCGTAGACACCAATTTATTTCCTGCAGGGTTCAACAACCTTAGTCCAAATATGTTGCCATATGCGACAAATGCACTACAAGCATCAATAGACAGAGTGTGCCCAAAAGCCGATAGTCTACTCATTATTCCCGAAAATCACACTAGAAATGCCTTTTACATAAAAAGTATTGGTGCTTTAGCACAAATTGCCCAGAATGCAGGATACGAGGTTCATATAGGCATGTTGACTCCTCCAGAAGAGTCGACAAATGTAGAACTACCCAACGGTGACAGTATCCCATTGCAAACACTATCTAAAAAAGGTAATCGCTTATATGTAGGCGAGCATTCTCCTTGCGCGGTTATTTTGAATAACGACTTAAGCAGCGGCATCCCAGACATGCTAACTGATATTGAGCAACACATACTGCCGCCACCCGCTCTTGGCTGGGCAAATCGTACAAAATCTGCTCACTTTACGACTTACAGTCAAGTGGCTCGTGAATTTGCTGAGATTATTGGCATTGACCCTTGGCTAATTGACCCTGTAATGAGCAACTGCGGACAAATTGACTTTATGAGTCGTGGTGGAACTGACTGCTTAGTGAAAAACACTAACTTTGTACTTGAGCAAGTTAAAGCTAAATATAAACAGTATGGAATTGATAAAGAACCTTACGTATTTATTAAAGCTGACGCGGGCACTTACGGCATGGGCATTATGACCGTAACCGATATTGAACAAATTGAAAACTTAAACCGTAAGCAACGCACAAAAATGTCATCAACAAAAGAAGGCGTTAAAGTACAAAAGGTCATTATTCAAGAAGGTGTATATACAAACGAAACCATGGGTGACGACTCGGTTGCTGAACCTGTTGTTTATATGATGGATCACTTTGTGGTTGGCGGCTTTTATCGCATACATACTAAAAAGTCGGCATCTGAAAGTCTAAACTCTCCCGGCATGCACTTTGAGCCTTTAGCCTTTGATGAATCTTGTAGTTCACCAGACACTCAACAAAAGCCAGACGCACACCCAAACCGTTTTTATGCCTACGGCGTAGTGGCACGTTTAGCCCTAGTTGCAGCGGCGCGTGAAGTGTACGCCAGCAAGAATCAATAAAGAACCATTAAGAACTAGCAAAACAATTACGAGATTTAAAACATGACAAGTATTGCCATAGTAATGGACCCAATTGAGTCAATCAACTATAAAAAAGACTCTAGCCTAGCCATGTTATGGGCAGCGCAAGATCGCGACTGCGAGCTTTACTACATCACTAAAGACCAGCTTTACAGCATTAAAGGCGAAGCACGCGCAAACTGCTGTTCACTCAAAGTTTTTCGTGACGCTAATAAATGGTTCGAAAAAGGTGAATATAAAGACCGCGCCCTAAGCGACTTTGACGTTATTTTAATGCGCTTAGATCCTCCCTACGACATGGAGTACATCTACATAACGCACTTATTAGAGCTGGCTCAACAACACGGTACACTAATAGCAAACAACGCCCAAAGCTTACGCCTATGTAGCGAAAAGCTTAGCACCGGTTTATTTCCAGATTTATGCCCAGAGTCTTTAGTAACGAATTCGCAAGAGCGCCTGCGTGAATTTGTAAACAAGCATAAAGACATTATCGTAAAACCATTAGACGGCATGGGTGGCACGGGTATTTTTCGCGTTCAAGAAAACGACAAAAATACAGGCGTCATACTAGAAACCATTACACAGTTAAACCAACGAACAGTAATGGCCCAGAAATATATTCCCGAAATTAAAGACGGCGATAAACGCATATTAATGATTAACGGCGAACCCGTTCCTTACGCTCTGGCTCGTATACCCGGCGCTGGCGAAAACCGCGGCAACTTAGCAGCAGGTGGCACAGGCCAAGGCCTAGCACTCAGCGAGCACGACAAACACATCTGCAGCATTGTTGGTCCATGGCTACGAGAAAACAAAGTGGGTTTTGCAGGGCTAGATGTTATTGGCGAATACCTAACCGAAATAAATGTAACCAGCCCTACTTGCATTCGAGAACTGAATGAGCAATTTAACTTAGATATAGCCGGCGATTACATAGATTATTTGCTCGAAACACTTGCCTAATTTAACCAGCAAAGTTACATTGCAAAAACACAATTACTATT
>CAYZLE010000016.1:0-14630 GCA_964479305.1 uncultured Gammaproteobacteria bacterium
AAACCATCGTCTCCAGAAGCTAAGGCTAGCGCGGGCTCATGCTTATACTCACTAGGGAGGCTATCCATATCTTCCTTATCAACATAAGGCGGGTTGGTCACAATCAAGTCATACTTGTTATTAGGCAAGCCAGCGAATATATCACTCTCATACAGTGTAACCTGGGAGCCAACATTATGTTTTTCAACATTAATTCGAGCAACCTCGAGTGCCTCAGGGCTTATATCACAGGCATCCACCTTGGCATGAGGTAAGTATTTGGCTATGGCAATTGCTATACATGCTGACCCGGTGCACATGTCTAAAATTCGCACCTCTTCTCCTGAAAGGTCTAGCCAAGGGGAAAAATTATCAACAATAAGCTCTGCTATGGGAGATCTAGGTATTAAAGCTCGTTCATCAATATAGAACTCTAAACCACAAAACCAGCTAGACTGAATGAGATAAGCCAAAGGTTTCTGCGTTGAAACACGCTGCTTAGCAATATCAACTATCTGACTCCAATGCTCATCCTTTACAAACTCTGTCGCATCACACTCTTCGTGCAAAGGTTTGCCAATAATATGCAGTACTAACCACGCCGCTTCATCATATGCATTCTCAGTACCGTGCCCATAGTACAAATCAGATTCATTAAATTGATTTGTTATCTCTAAAATTGCTGAGCTGATAGTGTGCATATATAGGCCATTGTGAAAATTTGATTATATCGTGATATTAGCAAACAAGAGGCAAAAAAAGCTTAAATTGTGTAACCCCAGTAATACCTTAATGATAAAATTAAACTTTATCTAATATTGTTAATATTTTATGAACAAAATTAAAAGCATTCTTTTTTATCTTATTCCGCACCACTTTATATCACGAATTATTTTTTTATTAACGCGCGTACCAAAGCCGTTTTGCACTCCAGCTATTAGCTGGTTCATAAAAAAGTTTAATGTAGATATGAGTGAAGCTGCAAACGAAGATATAAAGTCTTACCAAAGCTTTAATAAATTTTTTACTCGAGCTATCAAAGAAGAAAAACGCCCTATTTACAAGAATAAAAATGGCCTGTGCTCACCTGCTGACGGGCATTTCAGTCAATTAGGCGATATTGATAATGGTTTAATTATCCAAGCTAAAAAACACAACTACACATGTGATGACTTATTAGCAAACGCAAAACAGTCGAGCATAAAGGGTAACTATCTTAATGGTAGCTTTGCGAACATTTACCTCTCACCACGCGACTATCATCGAATGCATATGCCTTTTGATGGCGAGTTAGTCAATACAATCTATGTGCCTGGCCGTTTATTTAGTGTTGCCCCTTCTATTGTGAGCAATATTCCACGCTTATTTGCCCGTAACGAGCGAGTAATTTGTGAATTCAAAACTAAACATGGTTATGTAGCCTTAGTTTTAGTAGGTGCTATAAACGTTGCAGCTATTGAAACAATTTGGCACGGGCTAATAACACCGCCACGCAAATTTGGTATTCGTGAATTATCAAATAAAGACTTGTGTACTGCAGAACAAGGCGAAGAGTTTTCGCGCTTCAATATGGGCTCAACAATTATTTTATTAAGCGAGAATAAGATAAAGTTTTCAGAAGAACATAAAGCAAGCAGCCCAATTAAAATGGGAGAAGCTATGGGTGAATTTACTGGTTAGCCTTCTTTTTAGCCACGTTATTTCTCAAATAAACAGGCTGGGCTTGCTCAGGCTTAATACAATTGCCTTTTTCATATTCCAACTTTGCTAGTTCTACCAAATGAGCAGCTTCAGGCCAGGCGCTTGACTTTGCTAAGCTCGTTTGAAACTGAAACTCTTCTGCGTAAACAGACCAGCCATTTCCAACCATTGACCATTTACTAGAAGCAGGTAAAACAACTTCTTTAGGTGGCAAAACTTGATCCTCTGTTACAACAGACTTTTCCATATCAGAAAAATCATAACAAGCTTGATAAACCTCTTGCATACGCGCATCAATACACGCGGCTACAGCGGCATTGTTCGTTCGTTTAAACTCACCATAAGCTAATGTTTTCAAGGTCGAGACACCTATCATAGGTAGATCATGCGCTATAGCAATACCCTGGGCAGCAGCAACAGCTACGCGCAAGCCAGTAAAACTGCCTGGACCATGACAAAAAGCCAAAGCATCAATAGAGCTAATCGACACATTCGCAGCAGACAACAAAGCCTCAAGCTCAGGTAAGAGTAAAGTAGCTTGCTTTTGCGGCTGATGCGTAAAACGTTGTATCACTTCTCCCTTAGTCAATAAAGCTACGGAACAAGCTTCTGTTGAAGTATCAATGCCTAGAATATTCACAATTAACCTTTATCCAATTCTGCGGTGTTAACATGCTCGTTTAGAAAAGCCAAACTTTGTTCTTGAGAAGTAACTTCTGGCATAGCCGGTAGACTATTCAAAAATACCTTTCCATAAAATTTAGTTTTTAAACGCTGATCACCAATAACCAACAAACCTAAATCTGTATCACTTCTAATTAAGCGCCCTGCACCCTGCTTTAAACCTATTACAGCTTTAGGAATTTGAAAATAACTAAATGGATTTAATCCTTGTTGCTCTATAGATTTAAAACGAGCTTGTAATACTGGGTCATCTGGAGAAACAAAAGGCAGCTTATCAATAACAACTAGCTGTAAGGCAGAGCCTCTAATATCAACGCCTTCCCAGAAGCCACTAGTTGCTAGTAAAATACTTGGTTTAGTCGCGTGCTTAAAACTATCTAACAAGTCTGTACGAGGCGCTTCACCTTGAACTAAGGCTGTGTACTTAGAAGAATACACTCTGTGATCGAATAGATAATCAGCGGCTTTATGCAATGCCTTAAAGCTCGTAAATAAAAGCAAGGTTTTACCATTAAGCGCGTCAACCATCGGCATAATTTCATCCATCAACTTTTCAGTGTGCGACTGATCATTGGGCAAAGGCAAATGCTTAGGTACATACAAACGAGTATGTTGCTTAAAATCAAAAGGGCTTTCTAGCAAGGCTTGATTAGGTTCATCTAAACCCATTTGAGAAATATAGTGATCGAACTTATTGTTAATGCTTAGAGTGGCCGATGTAAAAATCCACGAAGCACAATACTTTTGCAAATGCTCTCTGAAAATACTACCTATTTCTAAAGGTGTTTCGTGCAACATAAAACCTGTTGAACGTGTTTCATACCATTTGATAGTTTCAGTATCATTAGCAGTAAAAGTAGCAGCTAAACTATGAAGGGAGTAAATACGTTTATACAGGGCCTCTAAAGACTCACTTCTTTCAGCATTATTACTTAAGCATTCTGTTAAATGATGAAGCGTTTCTATTAAAGCCTCAAACTTAAGTTTAGAGGAATCTTTATCCAAAACCTCAAGCCAGGGTTTTCGCATATCGTATGAAGGCAAACCTAAACGAAACTGCCTAACATCAGTTTCTAATTGTCGGGCTAAATCTTTTAAGGCCGCAACATCAGGCGCATCTATACTCGCAACAGCCACCGTCTCTTTAGCTAAATCAAATAACTGACGACTAGATAATGAGTTTCCAAAGAATCGACTCGCTATTTCTGGTAACTGGTGTGCCTCATCCAAGATAAAAGTATTCGCACTAGGCAATAGCTCAGCAAAGCCTTCATCCTTTAAAGCCAAGTCCGCAAAAAACAGGTGGTGGTTTACGACAATAATATCTGCCTCTTGCGCATCCCTTCTTGCCCTTACAACATGACAAGTTTTAGCTGTACAAGTAGCAGAAGAACATTTATCAGCATTAGAAGTAACATGTTGCCAAATATCCGCGCCTTCATGAAGATTAGACACTTCGGCAATATCACCACTTTGCGTATGTAGAGACCATTGCTTAACAACAGAAAATTCTTGATGGATACTGCCATGCAGCTGCCCTAAGCGGCCTTCAAGTTCGCTTAATCGATGTTGGCATAAGTAATTTGCACGACCTTTTAGCAAGGCAACTTTAGCTGATGAACCTATTATTTTTTTAACTGTTGGAAGGTCATTTAAGAAAAGTTGATCTTGAAGGTGACGACTACCTGTAGAGATAATCGTTTTGCCGTTCAAAAGAATTGCAGGAACCAGATAGGCATAGGTTTTACCAACACCTGTTGCAGCCTCTACAACAAGTTGCTTTGTATCATTTACAGCTTCATAAACGTGATTCGCCATACTCAATTGAGCATGGCGAACTTTAAAATCTTCTATTTTATTTGCGAAAAGGCCATTTTCGCCAAGAACATCATTAACTTGCACTGACTAAGCTATCTTAACGATAAATCCCTGCAGTGTATTCAGCTTCATCTGCACCTGCAAGGTCGCCTAATAAGCGGCGTGCATTAGCAATAATTAACCAGTTACGATACAACAAGGTTGTATTACTTTCACCAGCAGCTAAAGAGTTAGACTTAGTTGCCATTTCTTGAGCTTGGTTTGAGTTACCTTGGTTAAGGTGAAGCTCTGCTAAACGACTCCATAGAATTGGATCCTCGCCTTCAAGGCGAAGCGCTCTTTCCATATGGATTATAGCCGTTGCCAAATCACCTTTAGCTTGCGCACTCTTAGATTGTGCCCAAAGTGAAACAACAGCGGAGTTACCAACGCTATGTTTAATTTTATTTTTATCTTCTACAACTGCAACAGGCTCAGCAACAATAGGATCTGATACAACAATAGGCTCATCAATTTTAGGAGCGTAAGTACAACCTATAACCCACAGGCTTAGTACAAATCCTAATAAGATGTATTTTATAATTTTCATTTCTTCCTCTTTTGTTCAACGATCTTAATTGTTATTAATCGAATAGCCGTTGAAGCAGTGATAGTCCCTTACATTCTGCCACTTCTTTTGGCTGAGTTCCAGTAATAAAGGGTAAAATTATCGTATTATCGCACTTAGGGCGACTAATTCTTCCACTGGAGCGGTCTACAGCATAAAAATCTATATTTTTAGGCTTTACCTGAGTTAGCGCGCGCGTATTAATTTTATCAAAAATAGTGTCGACGATAGGTAAAGCACCAGAGGACCCTGTAAGACCAGAAGACTGATTATTATCTTTACCCACCCAAACGACAATCAAATGTTTTCCACTATATGCAACAAGCCAACTATCACGAAGGTTATTACTTGTTCCAGTTTTTGCAGCTAAATTTAAACTTGAGTGCTTGTTAGATAGACGTTTTGCAGTGCCCTCTTTTACAACGGTTTGTAACAAATAGTTTATTTGATAGTTTATATCTGAATCCATTACTCTTTTTACTTTTAAGGGATAAGCTTGTATGCGCTCATCACTTGGCAGTAAGACAGTTTGAACAGCACGGAATTCTGAGCGGTAACCTTGATTCGCAAGCGGCAAATATAAAGATGCAACTTCTAATGGTGACAAACCCACCGCACCTAATAAAACGGATGGGTATTGTGGCATCTCTACTTTAGGCGCTATTTTTGATATGCGTTTAAGAACACTCTCTAAGCCTAAATCAATACCCAGCTCTACAGCTGCTGCGTTATAAGATTTTGCCAACGCTTTATATAGTGGCGTAGGACCATTAAATTTTTTGTCATAATTTTGTGGGGACCACGTTTTATTATCATACTCAAGTTGAATAAAACGATCTTCAATCATTGATGCAGGTGTATACATACCCTCGCGAGAAAATGCTTCAAGGTACACGAATGGTTTCAACAAAGAACCTACATGGCGTTTAGCATTAACAGCGCGATTAAAACCAGTAAACCTAGGATTACTGTCACCTAACATTGCAACGATTTCTGCATTACTAGTGTCTACAACAACAGCTGCAGCTTGCAAACTACCTGGCTTGAAATTTTTGTTACGCTCTACCTGACTTAAATGTCGCTTAACCGCTTTCTCGGTTACATGCTGCACATAAGGATCTAAACTTGAAAACACCCTTAAACCTTCGCTGCTTAAAGCCTCTTTCGAGAAACTTTCGCCAAGCTGCGACTTCATAAAACCCAAATATGCTGGATACAAAGTTTGCGTACTTCGGCTTGAGGACACAGAAAGTTTTTTGCCTTTGTACTGAGCCAATTCTACAGAGGAAATATACCCTGCCTTATTAGCTAAGCCTAAAACAATATTTCTGCGCTTAAGTGTTTCTTCAGGTCTTGTAAATGGGTTATAAAATGATGGCCCCTTAATCATTCCAACAAGAGTAGCCATTTCGTCATAATCTAAATTTTTTAAGGGCCGGTTATAGTAATGACGACTAGCTAGAGCAAAGCCATGAATAGCTCTTTCTTTTTGCTGACCCAAAAACACCTCGTTAAGATAGGCCTCTAGAATTTCATTTTTCTCATAGCGCAGCTCTAACAATATTGAAATAAAAGCTTCGTGAGCTTTTCTAGACAAACTTCTCTCTCTAGTTAAGAAAAAGTTTTTAACGAGCTGTTGTGTTAATGTGCTGCCGCCTTGAACCGTTTTGCCTGCTTTAATATTAGCGATTAAAGCACGCAATATTGAACTTGGCTTAACGCCAAAGTGCTTGTAATAATCAGCATCTTCTACTGCCAACAATAGATCTACTAAATCAGCTGGAACATCATCAAGGCTAACTACATCCCTATCCTCTTTTAACAAAGGATAAATGCTAGCGTAATGATAAGGCTCAAAACGTAATATTGAATGTGGCTTATTAGTTTTTAAATTTACAATATCAACAATACCGTTCACACCAACAGTCACTCTGCAAAGGCAACTCTCTTTCTGCCCATCTGAAAAAGTAAACTGTTTAGTGTAAACATCAATACCACTGCCGTTACGCCTATAAAAACCCGGCTTTAATGAGTTGGACTGACTTAATTGATATCCTAGTAAATCAATTTCATAACCTAACTGCTCTTTAGACATGTCTTGACCGGCATATAGCTCTAGCGGACGCGCGTAAACACGAGCTGGCAGAGCCCATCGGACACCATCGAACTTAACTTGAATTTCTTTATATGATTTAACCGTAAATATTGCTGCAGCAATTAAACCAAACAAAACTAGCAGAACAATAAATTTAATAAGTCGCGAACGGAAAAAGTTAGCTGAAGATTTTTTTCTTTGCTTTTTGGAACGAGGACGTTTTTTAGGCCTAGGCTTACTCTTCGCCTTACGCTTAACTTTCTTTGAAGATTTCTTTAAATTTTTCTTTAAACCGGTTTTTTTTGTATTTGTTTTTTTAGTAGAAGTTTTCTTTTTTGAAACTTTCTTTTTAACAACTTTCTTTTTTGTATTCACTATATTAATTCAGGCCAAAAGTATCTTGATCAAATTTGAATCTCAGCTTCATATACAATCCATCCACAGAGTAATCACCATCAGCGAAGTCTTCATCATTAAAGCCTTCAAAGTTATATCCGACTGTAAGCCATGTATTTCTATGGAAAGACCAACCAAACAGGATGCCGTAAGAGTCTTCCGACAAACCTGAGTCCGAAGAACGTAATGTTGATACTTGCACACCAAGGTCATAACGCTCACTCAAATCACGTCTATACTCACCCGCTACAAACACTGTAGAACCACTATATTCATTAGCATCAATTGTAGTCAACACGTCTTTATAGCCTAAGCTAAACGCATACTGATTTTGTCTGTCTTTCAAGAAGTTAGTTTTCCAGTTATTAACAACCTTAGTACTTTTATTATTAATACCTGAAGCATCTCTATTATTACTCTCGATTAAATCAAGTCTATTCAAATGAACCCAACGTGAAGAAACAGGCCTATAAGCCAAAGATAATCGCAGGTCACTATTTTTATCTCTAGCGCCCGAATCGAAATCAGTATCAAATGCTTGCCACCTTGCAGCTAAGCCAAGACCATTTTGCGTATCCTGCTTCCATCCTAAAACAATACCTGTCTTATCATCAGTTTCAGTATTTCGCATTTCGACACGACCAACAAATTCATTTTTTTCTAAACTGTAAGTTGAACCAAACGAAAGCGAGTCGAAATTTTGTAAACTTGAAACTGACCCTGAGGCTGGCGCCTGATTTATATTTAATGGTGTACGTGGCGTGTCAGATATTGTTTCACTTCTTTCATAGACTAAATCAGCAGACCAGTTATCAGTAAGCACAAATGATTGCGTTAGACCCAAGTTAGCAAAGACACGTAAACCATTCTCGTCACCCTGCTCTTCAAGGCTTGATCTTAAGTGTGCTCTTTCCCATGGGGATGCACTTAAGCCCAAGCGTGTCATTTCAATATCAGTACCGCTAGAGTCAATTGAACTTACTTCATGTTCCGCAACTAGCAATATATTTTTATAAAGATTGTAATCAAGCCCTAGTGTTGATCTTTCACTGTAATCATTATTATCATTATTTGAACCGAGAGATTTAGACAAGTTAGCTCTTGCGGTTAAACGGCCATCTAATAATTTTTTAGTTGCGCCCAAGTCCAGAAGATCAGATTTATTTTCTAAAGCACCAATAGAATCTGTTGCTGTTGTTAAACCAGCAGACAAGCCATATGATGCGTTTGAGTAAGCAAGCTCAGCACTTGCAACATCACGTTCGGCTGTTGGCGTTAAACCTGTATTTTCTTCTTTGTAAATTTCAGCCGACATACGCAGGCTATTCGACAAAGCAAATGTACCTTCAACACCTACTGTTTTTTTACTTGCCTCACTTCCATTTTGCTGACCCAAACCAAAGTCTTCTTCCGTTTCTTTAATATAAGCGCGGGCTGTTTTTGTCGTGTCAGACACTTCATATTGCAAGAGGTAAGCATCACCCTCTTTATCTCCAGTAGCCGATACCGCATCTTGTTTCGACTTGGCATATTCAAATGTAATTTCAGAAGACGGTGTAACTTGGTAACGAGAATCTATACCAGTCAGGCTTGACTCTTGACCTGCTGTATTTTCATCGACTAAAGTTAAACCTATTTCACCTTTATTAGAAAGCTTAATTGCAGCACGAGCACCCGCTGTTATCTCACCATCTACAGCTTGATTAACTTCATAGTCGGCAACAATAAATATTGGGTTAAAATCAAAGTCTCTATTTGCAATAGGCTGTTTAAAAAATACAGTCGCATTATCGTAGTCGATGTTGTAGTCAAGGTGTCGCTTCATAGTTTGGCTACTAATGATCACATCAGATTGAAATCTATCTCTAACCTCTATAACAATACGTTCAGAGTTTAAAACAAGACCAGAGCCTTGAGAGGCACTAGCAAGACTGTATAAGCCTGATGTACCGTTACCACGAATTTCATCTTTAACAAACTTATTATTTGTTTCAGCTGCAAACACATTCAGAACGAAGTTATCATTTTCATATTCAGACTTTAAGCCTGTTAATGAACGATTATATTTCGTTAATACAGTTTGATTTAAGCCCGTATTGAAATCTCCAAACAAAGCATAGAATTTTTCTTTTTCAACTTTAATATAAAGTTTTTCTGTGCTGGCTGCATCATAACCTTGCAAAGTATCATCGCCGTACAAAGTATAATACTCATCAGGATCAATAATACTAAACAAGCGTTCTTCCGAGTCATTGTTAGTGACTTTTTCTGAATTATATGCCGCTGTTAATAACCACTCGCCTTTAACTGTACCTTTAGCAAAGAATGATAATTTTCCGTCGGTTAATGGGTCGTCGTCAAAGCCATTATCATCAGCATTAATCTTGTTACCAGAAACGTCATTCATTGCAGCAGAAATATCAGCCAAACCAACCAAGACCCAATCACGTTGCTTAGGTTGCATCCACGCCGTTACTGTTCGTTGAATTTGATTTGGAAAATCAAACTCTAACTCTACCTTACCTGTTTGTGTCGTTGGCTGAAGCTCTATAAGTGCTATACCATCAGCTTCAATTCTGTAGACAGGCTTTTCTCTATCTAAACCAGACAACTCATTCTCTTCAAGCGACTCATAAAACTCATTAGAAACAAACGGATCTAATACGTTAAATTCACCACTTACACCATCACGTAAAGGCTGGTCCCACCGGTCATAGAAACGTAATGCTAATACAGGGTTATGAACACCATCAGCAACAAGTCTTGAATATTTGTCTACAAGTTCAACTCGTACTGGAGCACCAGAATAATGAATTGTTCTTTTTATTACTTTTTTAGTTTTATATTCTGAATTACGCACTATGAACTCTACATGGTTAGGCCCTTCTTCTAGATGAACGCCCTGCCAATAAGATCTTGAAACTGTGTTTTTTGAATTTTTTTCTTCGCCAAAGAAGAATAAAGGGTTGAGACCTTCACCGTTAAGCTTGGCTTCAATCAGATCATTAGGGTGGTGCTTAATAGCCAAATTGGTTGAAGGCGACGGATGAATATAACCCTCTGCTGGAAGAAGTAATTCTGGTTCGCTATTTTGTGTATTCAGCCATGCCTTACCAAAAGCTTCAATGTGTAATTTTTTAGCGCTGGCAATTTTAATTGGTTTCGGCATTTCTGATGCCACTGCCTTAGACACTTGCGTACTTGTTTGACCTGTGTCTTTAGCACTAACAACCGCGTTCTTCGTAATTTCAATAGTATCAATAATAAGGTCAACGCGACGGTTAGCACTACGACCCTCTTCTGTTTCATTGCTTGCTATAGGAAAATCAGGACCAGCGCCTTCAATTTCATATTCAATATTTTCACCTTTAAATTTATCGGCAAAAAAATCAGATATTGTTTGAGCTCTGGCTTTTGACAAAACATAATTGTCTTTATATATTCCTTGGCTACGAACAGTAATAAGCTTATCGTCACTATGGCCTACAACTTTTATTCGTTTAACCTTTAAACCGCGTAAATTTTCAAGCTTGCTAGCAATAGCAGATAATTTAAGCTTATCTTCTTCTATTAAAGCACTTGATAAAGGTCCAAATTTAGGTTTAAAAGTATATTTGTTCTGGCCTTTTAATGGTGCTGTAATACCAACACTAGCCGTCACTTTATCAGTTCGAATATTTTTCTTATCTTTAGTATTAAATGTAGCCAATGCATCGACTGACAATACTTTCTTTATTCCGCTTAAGTCGAATGTTGTTGTAAATTTAACTTCCCTATCCCAATCCTCACCCATGTCGCCAAGTCTATAAATCAGAACGGTATCAAATATTTGTGGATCACTTATAACTTTTCCGTCGACTGTTGATGAGCCTTTTTCATAGTGAACACCTTCGCCTAAAACAACGGTTAAACGATAGTTATCAATAGCAACCTCACCACCCTTCGCATTAATCACCATTTCTGCTGATTGACCTTTAGGCTTAGAGAAAATTGATAATTCCGTATCATCTAATATTGGCGCTTTAGTTTTAACGTGGAAGTCTGCACGCCATAAACTACCCGGACCAATATCAACAAAACGTGAGTATGGCGTTTTTGCAAAACGTGTATTCTTTTCGCAGTCCATTATCTCAATATTTTGCGGCAAACTTTCAAGATCAAGCTGTACAACATGCGAGCCAGGTGTTAAACCTTCAAGATGATACTTACCATCAATATCTGTCGTTACAAAAGTACCGTCTTCCAGGTAAATTTTAACGCCTTCTATACCTTCAAGACCCGTGCCGATTTTGGCCGAACCAAAACCTAAAGCATCTACAAGAGACTTTGTGCTAGCTGTGTCAGCTTGAGCATCGCAGTTATCCACAATAACTCTACCAATCAACACACCCGAATTAATCAACAGTTCATCTTTAATTCGAATCTTATGTTGCGATATATTTGACTCAGTATCTGAGCTACCTACAGCAATAGCAGTATTAACCGCATCACCAACTTTGGTACCCGCACCCACCTCAGTTACGTAGGTTAATAGTACAGAGCCACCATTCGGCGCCAAATCACCAATGGTAAAGGCTAAATCACGTCCGTTAGTAGCAACAGCCGGATCAGCAACTTGCACACTATTTATATAGGCGGAACCTTCTTGGTAGCGGAAACCTACTGGCAGCCTATCGTTAATCACAAGATTTCGCGCAGTAGCTATGGCATCAACATTTTCTAATGTAAGTCTATACTGAACAAAATCACCAATTGCAGCTTCATTAAGTGCTGCTGTTTTCTCAAGTATAATATCTGCTTCCAATGGATCAATTGGAATATCAATATGGATCGGTGGACCGGGGTTAACTACAAAGGTTCCTTCAAACGACCCGTCAGCAAGCAGCGCATATGGTGCTGTGCTTAATGACTGCAGGTTAGCAATTGAAACCACTGAAGGCGCTGTAAAATCTACAGGCGGTTCAACAACCAAACGATAATTACCTGGAGCAATTAAAGGGAAACGATATTCACCAGGAGGAAATGCAATCGCACCACCTGGACCTGATGTTAAGACATTAGGCCAAGGCGTAACACCATCATCATCAAACAC
Organism: uncultured Gammaproteobacteria bacterium; assembly: GCA_964479305.1. GTDB lineage: Bacteria > Pseudomonadota > Gammaproteobacteria > HTCC5015 > HTCC5015 > JAHDBX01. The sequence goes on from CAYZLE010000016.1 coordinate 12,373, forward strand.
AGCAGCGGGCACTAATGTACCGCCACCTGTATCTTGAAACAATCTTACAGTGGCCCCATCAACCGGTGCACCTGTTGTAGAATCAAACACTACACCAAAAGGGTCAACTAGAACTGAACCCGCAACAGTATCTGTGCCATCAAAACTATCAACATAGTTAATTGTTATATTGGAATTAGCACTCACACTCAGCACACAATTGTTTGCTACAACGCTAGAGCTATTTGTTTGTATATAACCAATAAAGAATTCATCGTCTACTGACGACTCTGTTAGCAAAACTCTTTCTGTATCACCTAGTGAACTGGTAACAGTAACTTCTACTGTTTCCGCAATACCTGCATTTATATTTTGATCAGCATCTTGAACCCGTATTACTAATGCATCACCAGAGTGAATATTTTGTGCGGGCAAAAGATTTTGCGCAGCGCCTGCATTGTAAGTTGTTACACCGCTAGCAGCTTCAATATTGTTAGGATTTCCAGAGGGTACAAAAGCCCCCGCAGCAGAATCAAAGCAACTTGAAGGGGTTTCATCACTAAGCGTACCGCCAGAAGAAACATAAGAAAATTGCTCTATCTCAGCATCGGTACGAATAATAGTTGATGTCACATCAACAACATTAGAGTTATCAACGAAATTAACACCGTTAACAGCAAAAGTAATATTCGCCGTATTTGAAATAACTGTTCCTGGAGGTGTTACAGCAAGAGCAGTAAATGAACTAGCTATACCTAAAGCCAGCATTGAAATTTTACTTAAATTTTTAGGCACAAATCTCTTGGTAAATAGCCTGCTTTTAGCGAGCCACTTAACAAGAGACAAAGAATGAATTTGTTTATTCTTCCTTTTACCTTTGTCAATTCTATTAAAAAAAACAGAGCTTGCACTCGTATGAGTGCAAACCTGTTTCTTAAAACATTGAAGAAACTTTTTATCCATTAAATATAATCTTCTATAACTTCAGAAAAAGCAAAAGCCGCGTTAACAATAAACGCGACCTTGGCTTTAAACATTGAAGTTTTTCATTCACAGTGATTAGTTGATAGTCACTTCGAATGTAAGTACAGCTTCATCAGCATCAGAGCCATCACCCTCTGCATCATCACCTATTACTGCACCACCATCCACTAAAGAGTTATCAGCTGCTAAAGTTTGCGCTGGTATAATTAATGTATCAGGCACTGGAGTTGTTACACCACCAACCACTATTTCAGCAGTACCAGTAACAATTGTAGTTCCAGCAGGAACAGTATCAGCAATAACAACGTTAGTCGCAGGACCGGTTCCATCATTATCGACAGTAATTGTATATTCGACTCTAGCGCCAGGAATAGCTTTAGGGTTGACTAAAAGATTAACTGGATCTTCAAGCACAACAGCAGTTTTTGTTGCCACCAAGGTAGCACCTAGTACACGGAAACTATCCGAGTCAGAAGCTTGACCATTACGCGCAATATCTGTAGCGCCACCCGAATCAACATCAGACGCATCACCTGCAGCAGCATCATTTAATACTGTGTCAATCGTTGAACCAGCAGTTGTAGTGTTTGCTTGGGTAACACTTGAAACAATTGCAGTACCTGCACCTGCACCATTATCAGAACTGTTATCCGCACCCGCTGTCTCTGTTAAGGCTGTTGCATCTGCACCCGCTGCTGTTGCAACTAATGATATGCCTGAAATTTGACCTGCAGTACCCGTTATACCATTTGGAAGAGTTGTTACCACAAATACTGTACGAGTATTTCCACCTGCAATAGAACAATCTGCTGTAGCACCACCGGCAGAACCATCAGCATTAAAAGTAGCTGATGTAGGTGAGCCTGCTACGGTATGACAAACGTCTGGAAGTGTCGTCACAACTGTATCAAGTGTGTCATTAAATAAGCCATCACCATCATCTAAATAAATAGTTGTTGGTTGCGGATAATCACTAGCAGCATTAGCATTATGTGTATCACTTGTATTAACTGCTGCCAAGTTAATATCAATAACTCCGTTACTTGTGTTAGTTACTAAAAATTCCATAGCAACAGTATCACCAGCTGAACCTTCTTCGTAATCACCAATATTTGATTGCTCAGCCACTGTTAAGTTGATCAAGCGATCTTCTAAGAAACGTACGCTTGCAGTAACTGGACCAGCTGCAGTTGTACCTGTGTTGTAGTTTACGGTAACAGTATTTAGAATAATGTCACCGGCATCGGCCATAGCATGTTGTGCAGACAACAATCCTAATGACACGACTAGCAAAC